>JBDIAD010000039.1:0-9059 GCA_039812205.1 Leucobacter sp. | reverse complement strand
GAAGTCCTTGAACTTCTCGAGATCCATCCGAAGAGCGCGGCTGTCGAAGCCGAGGGCGGCCCCCACCTTGTCCTTCAGGCCTTGCGGCTCCCACTCGATCTGGACGGTCACGCGCGTCGAAACGTCTGAGAGCTGGTGAAAGCTGACCACGCCTGAATGGTTCTCATCGCCGTCGATGCTGGTCCACGCGACCCGTTCATCGGGATGCTGCTCGGAGATCCTCGCTTCGAACTCGCGTTCCTCTCCGCCGAGCCTCACTCTCCACTGCAGCGTAGTGTCGTCGAGCTGGCGCACCGATTCGACAAAACTGAAGAGACGCGGAAACTCCTCGAATTGCGTCCACTGGTTGTACGCCGTGCTCACCGGGACATCGACATCGATGGTCTCGAGAATCTGGGTCATGATGCTCTCCTTATGCGGATGATTCTTCGTGTATCCCAGTAAGCCCTGCGCTCGCAGGTGCTGCAAGACGCTTGCGTCCTGCAGCGCGCTCAACTATCGTGCCGGTGCCGGTGATGACGCGCCTGGCCGCTTCGTCGGGGGTGTACGCGTGTCCGTATGCCCATTCGCGCTCTCGTGCCTACCCGAGCTGGGACAGGGGGCTTTTGCGCCACGGCCCTGAGGTCTTCCAATTCGATGACCGCGCGCTCGCGCATGTGAAGGCGGCGGTCGAGGCGCGCCTGAGAAAATGGGATGGCTTCCTGCTCAGCTGGACGCGGTGGCATGCCCGTGCAGTTGCGCGCCGAATCAGGAACGATAGCGCCCCGCCGACGAGATGGGAAGCCCCTGGTCGATATTCTCCGCGCCTCATACCTTTTGAGAAGTGTCATACGGCACGGAGCATCTCACAGAGGAGTGAGCGACATGAACGAACACGAGTACGAACGCGAAGATCAGGATCGGGTCGGCGAAATGGAGACCCCGGAGCCCATGGAGCACGAGAGAAACCCTCGTGATCTCGATCCGGAACTCAACGAAGACCCGGAAGCGCCGGGGATGGAGCAGACTCAGCAGCTCTGATCCGGCGGCGATCACCAGTCGGAGCGGGCATGGGAAGGATCATCCGTGCCCGCTCCTCCGACATCCGAGCACACGAGGGGACACAATGGCACAGAACAAGCTCGTCGAACCCGAAGAGCTCTTCCATTATCAGATTCGCAGCGCCCTGATGATGGAGGATCGATCACTCGAAGCGCTGAAGGATCTTCACGAGGCCGCGCGGGATCAGAAGATCAAGAAGCTGTTCGCGCATCACGCCGACGAGACGCGCGAGCAGATCACCAATCTCGAGAAGATTTTCCGTCTGCTGAATGCGGAAGCCACGACGGCGCCGTCTCCGGCGTCGACGGGCATCAAGAAGCAAGCTGCCGGTCTGCTCGAGAAGACAGACTCGAAGCTTCACGACCAGGTCGCGCTGATGAGCGCCCTCGGGAACGAGCACTTCGAGATCGCGGCGTACTCCGGGCTCATCCTGCAGGCGAAGCAGCTCGGCAGCACGGATGCGGCCGGGCTTCTGCAAGAGAATCTCGATCAGGAGACGCACACCAGCGAAGAACTCGCATCTGCGCTTCAAGAGATTCTCTCGTGAAAGACGAATGGGCCCCGGAGATCTAGCATCGCCGGGGCCCATTCGTTTGCCGCATCGCCTACGAGGCGAGCGACTTCATGTTCGACGGCGCTGCGGAGGGCATCTCGACGCTCACCTTCCGCGGCTTCGCCTTCTCGGTCAGGGGGATGATCACGCTCAGCACGCCGTTCTCGTACGACGCGGAGATGGCGGATGTATCCACCCCTTCACCGACGCTGAACTGACGCACATAGGTGCCGGAGGGCCGCTCCTGCGAGAGCCACTTCACGCCCTCGGCTGTTGCGCTGGTTCGCTGCGCGCGAATGGTGAGCAGCTGGCCGTCGATGTCGATATCGACGCTTCCGGGATCGACTCCGGGCATGTCGGCGTTCAGTACATACCGATTATTGTCCCGATACAGATCGACCGGCATACTGCGCGGCGCAGTTCGCTGGGTGAACTCGCCGACGATGCGATCGAGCTGTGCGAAAGGGTCGAAATTCATTGCCATGATGAGTTGTCTCCTCTCCGTGCAGAAACTTGAGCGAACATCGCTCAACTGATCTCAAATTAGCACTCTCAACCTGAGAGTGCTAATGAGAATCGCTCGATATTCGCTGAGAGGACGTCAACGGCATCCGGCCTTCGGCGCGGGTCCGAAGCGCGGATGGCCACGGGTCAGCTGCGGCTCGATCGCCCCTTCACCGCACCGAAGATCAGGGTGCAGACGAACAGGATCACGCCGATGATCCCGAGCCACAGCAGACCCTTGAGGACGAACCCGAGGACGGACAGACCCGCCCAGATGATGAGGAAGATGATCAGTAGTGCCCACATGGGTTTCACCATATGGACAACGACCGCGGTTCGTACACCCCTTGCGGATCGGGGGAAGAGGTCCTATAGACAGGCCGGCTCGGCCGGTCAGCTGTCGCCGCCGCCCTGCTCCTCCATGTATGCATCCGGACCGTGCTCTGCCGCGCCGGGCTCCATGAACGAGAACTCGATCACATGACCATCGGGATCCGCGAGGCTGCGCTGGTACATGAAGCCGTAGTCCTGCGCGGGTCGCGGGGCCGTGCCGCCCGCCGCGAGGCCGGCGTCGACGATCGCGTCGACCTCGGCGCGCGAATCGCGGCTCATGGCGATGAGGGTCTGCAGGGTGGTGGCCGGATCCGCGATCTCCTTGTCGGTGAAGGTCGCGAAGTACTCGCGTGTGAGCACCATGAAGTAGACCTCGTCGCTCCAGACCACGCATGCCGCATTGTCGTCGCTGAACAGGGGATTGATGTGACACCCCAGCGCCACGTAGAACTCGCGGCTGCGGGCGAGGTCCGCAGTCGGCAGATTGATGAAGATCATGATGCCTCCGAAGTTTTGGTGTAAGTGTCGCAGTCGCCCGGGTCGCGGTCAATATGCGGAACGAGTTTCGGTGCCAGACGCACGAGAATCACCATGGCGACGAGTTCGACGAGGGTCTGCGACACGACCACCAGCGGGGCGAGGTCGAGGGGCGCCGGGAGCGCGAGTACGAGCGGCAGAACGACCAGGGAATTGCGGGTCACACCGCTGAAGACGACGGCGCGGCTGTCGCGGGACCCCAGGCGAGCCGCGCGTGCCACTGCCAGCGCGACCACGGTCATCACCGCGGCATACAGTGCGAAGACGCCGATCGCGGCGCCGAGATCGAACAGTCGCTCGCGAATCGCGTCGATCTGCGAGGCGACCACGAGCGTCAGCACGAGCATCACGAGCGGCACCATCGCATCCCCGAACGCTCGCTCCCAGATTCTGAGGGGGCGGATCACCCGGCCCAGCAGCTGCGTCGCGATCGCGGCCGCCAGCGGCACCGCGATGAACCATACGAAGGCCGAGAGAAACGGCGCCGGATCGATGAGCGAAGCGGACTGCCCGTCGATGAACAGGCGGAGGTAGAGCGGGATCAGTGCGACCTGCGCCAGCATCAGCACGGGAGTGATCGCAAGAAGGCGATCCTGCGCGCCGCCGGCGATGCCGGTGAACACGATGACGTAGTCCACGCACGGCGCGAGCAGCACGATCACGACGCCGACCAGAAGCGCCGGGTTGAAGGAGACGAGCCGGGAGAGCGCGAAAACGACCATCGGCACCAGCGCGAAGTTCACGACGAGTACCGTGGCGAGAAACCGCCACGCGGTGAGTCCTCTCGCGATCTGCGCGAAGGGGACCGAGAGAAACGTCGCGTAGAGCAGCAGGCCGAGGGCCGGGCCCGCAGCAAGGCGCGCCCCCGGTGCGACGCTCGGGGCGACCATGCCGACCGCCGCGCCGATGCCCAGGGCGAGCAGGAAGAGACCGACCTGATGTCTCTCGAGCCAGGTGGTCGTCGCCTTCACAGTACCCAGAGTAGGTGAGTCGAGCGGTGGCAGGTTCTTGCTGGGAAAGCGGTGCATGCGAACTGAGACCGGCACTCAGGCGCATCATGCACACTCATCGGGTGACTCACGGGGATATCGGAGGTAGACGATTGCGCGTACGTGCGAAGTGGGCGGGGCTTGCCGCGCTTCCGGTCCTCGCGCTGCTGCTGAGCGCTTGCGCGAGCGAGCGCCCCGCTCAATCCGAGGCGCAGCAGCCGACCTTCGCGCCGCCCGCGCCGGTTCAGGTCGCCACCGAGGTCGAGGAGGCGCCGCTGCTGATCGTGACCCTGGCGCATGAGCAGCACATCGCAGTCGTGGATCCCGCGCTCGACGATACCGAGCAGACGGCCATCGAGCGGATCGAAGTGGGGGCGGCCCCGTGGGCGGTGGCCGTCGGCCCGATGCCGGATACCGTCGACGATGAACCGCGCATCGAGGCGCCGATCGCGTATGTCAGCACCGCCGAAGGGCTCGCGGTCGTCGACCTGGCGACGCGCACGCGCACCGCCCTCGTGCCGTACCTCACCATGCCGACGAGTGTGGGCTACGGCGAATACCGGGCCGGCGGGCTCGGGCTCGCGGTCACGCCCGACGGCTCCCGCGTCTACGTCGCGGTCGGATCGTCGCGGAACACCTACACGGTCGAGGTCTTCGACACCGCCAGCGGCACATTCATCGCCGAGGTGCCCGTCGGTCTGCGCCCCTTCGATGTGGTCGTCGCGCCCGACGGCAGCTGGGCGGCGAGCATCGATCACGACTCGTTCACGGTGACCGTCATCGATGCCGCGACGCTCGCGCCGCGGACGATCGAGGTGGCGCCGTTCGGAACACAGGGGGGCCTTGCCTCCTGGGAGAAGGGGCACTACGGATCGGTGACTCCCGACGGCCGGATCCTGCTGCCGTACCAGGGCGCGGTGGTCGCGAGTCTCGACCCGATCAGCGGCGCCTACGAACGGATCCCGCAGCAGGCGAATTCGCACGCGCACGGGACCGACTTCGCGGGGACGACGCTGTTCACGGTCGGCACGGGCAGTTTCGGCAATGCGACCGGCGGCCCGAATCTCTCGATCCTCGACATCGCCACCGGGCAGGAGCGAGTCGTGCCGCTGCGGGTGCCGCACGAGAACGTCGCCGCCTGGACGGCCGCGAGCGGTCAGGCGTACGCCGCGGTCGCCGGCGGCAATACCCGCGAGGAAGGGTGGGACGGGCTCACCCTGGTGAACCTCTCGGATCTCTCGCTGCGCGAGATCCCCGTGCCCGGGTACCCGCAGGACGTCGCCGCGTTCGTGCAGCGCGTGATCACCGAGTAGGGATCCGAGCAGCGGCATCGAGCCCGGCCGCCCGATCACGGGCGTTGCGAACGCGGATCACGACCCGGTCGTCGCGTACAGGTACCGGCGCACGAGCGCCCGTTTCTTGTGATTGAAGGCCGCCTGCTCGAGGTCGGCGAGGTGGCGCTCGGAATCGAGATCGCGGATGGCCTGCGCGATGACGTCGGCCTCGGATGAGGCGTTGTGAGCGGGGCCGCCGATTCCGAGCACGCCGACCCCCGGCGAGTCGATCCGCCGCAGACCGGTGTCTTCGATGATCTTCATGCCTGCCTCCGAAAGCGCGTCGAGAAGGTTCGATCGAACCTATCGCGACGGTATGCGAGACCTCCGACATCGGAGGGAGCGTCGCAGGAATGATGCCTCCGCGCTAGGCTGGCGCCGTGTCGGTCTCAGAGATATCTGCGAGTACTCAGAACTATCTGAAGGCGGTGTGGAGCCTGCAGGAGTGGTCTGACGAGCCCGTCACGCTGCGCGCGCTCGCCGACCGTGCCGGGGTGCGCATCTCCACCGCGTCCGACGCCGTGCGCAGACTGACCGAGCAGGGTCTGCTCGAGCACACCCCCTACGCCGATATCGCGCTCTCGACGGAGGGGCGGGGCTACGCTGTCGCCATGGTCCGCCGGCACCGTCTCATCGAGGCGTTCCTCGTGAGGTCGCTCGGCTACCGCTGGGACCAGGTGCACGACGAGGCCGAGGCCCTCGAGCACGCGGTCTCCGACTTCATGATCGAGCGGATCGACGAGCATCTGGGGCACCCCACCCGCGACCCGCACGGCGACCCGATTCCGACGGTCGACGGCGAGATCGAACGCCTCGACGCGGTGCTGCTCACCGGAGTCCCGACGGGTTCGCGCGTGCGGATCGAGCGCATCTCGGACGCCGACCCGGCGCTGCTGCAATACCTCGACGAGCACGGCATCGGCTACGGCACCGAAGTCGAGACGCGACCCGGCGCCCCGTTCTCGGATGCCATCGAGGTGGCGCTGGGCTCGGGCGAGACGCTGCCGCTCGGGAAGTCGGCGACCGACGCCGTGTGGGTGACGATGATGGAAGGGGCGGATCGCGATGGCTGAGACACTCATCACCGCCGAGGCATTGATGGCGCTGCGCGAGAGTAATGAGCACATCGCGCTGCTCGACGTGCGCTGGCGACTCGACCGCCCGGACGGCACGGAGGCATTCGCGACGGGCCATATTCCCGGAGCCGTGTACGTGAGCCTCGAAGCCGATCTCTCTGTGCACGGTGAACCGACCGACGGCCGTCACCCGCTGCCCGGCACGGCGCGACTGCAAGAAGTCGCACGTGCGTGGGGGCTTCGCGAGGGCCAGCGCGTCGTCGCCTACGACGATACGGGCGGCATGTCGGCCGCCCGTGCCTGGTGGGTGCTGCGCGACGCCGGGCTGGACGTCAGTATTCTCGACGGCGGGTTGTCGGCCTGGGTCGCAGCCGGTGGGGCGCTCGAGTCGGGTGCCCCGCAACCCGAGCCTGGTGACGTGGTGCTCTCGAGCGGTCACATGCCTCGGCTCTCCATCGACGAGGTCGCGGCGTTGCCGGATCGAGTGGGTGGTGTACTGCTGGATGCGCGAGCTCCCGAGCGCTATCGGGGCGAGACCGAGCCGATGGATCCGAAGGCCGGGCACATCCCGGGTGCCCGCAACGCTCCGACTTCGGAGAACATCGACGCTTCCGGCCGCTTCCTGAGCGCCGATGCCCTGCGGCGGCGCTTCGCGGATCTGGGCCTCGAAGAGGGCGACAAGATCGGGGTGTACTGCGGCTCTGGTGTGACTGCCGCGCACGAGATCGCGGCGCTCGAGCACGCCGGATTCTCGGCGGCGTTGTATCCCGGCTCCTGGAGCCAGTGGTCCAACACCGCCGATCGTCCGGTCGAAACCGGTGACGGGAAGCCGTAGCCCCTACGGCACCCGTCGCAGCCACTCCTCCGTGGCGAACTTCTCCGCGACCAGGCGATCCGCCGCGGCGTAGCTCGCCTCGTCGATCTCGCCGATCACGCCGCCGTGCCGCTGCGCGAAGACATCGATCATGCGCTGAATGACCGCCTCCCGCGGCAGGCCCGTCTGGGAGCGGAGCGGATCCACCCGCTTCTGCGCGCTCGTCGTGCCCTTGTCGCTCAGTTTCTCGCGGCCGATGCGCAGCACCTGCGTCATCGCCTCCGCGTCCATGTCGTACGCCATCGTCACGTGGTGCAGCACGGCGCCCGTCGAGAGTCGCTTCTGCGCGGCGCCGCCGATCTTGCCGCTCGGGCTCGTGATGTCGTTCAGCGGCTTGTAGGTCGCATCGACGCCGAGCGATTTGAGCGCCTCGATCACCCACTCGTCCAGGAACGCGTACGACGCCTCGAAGCTCATTCCCTGCACCAGTGCGCCCGGCGCGTAGATGGCGTAGGTGATGCTCGATTCGGGCTCCATGAACATCGCACCGCCGCCCGAGATGCGTCGAACCAGTTGGGCGTCGCGAGCCGCGAGCTGCTCCTCATCGACCTCGTTGCGCACCGACTGGAAGCTGCCGATGATCACCGCGGGGCGATCCCACTCCCAGATGCGCAGCGTCGGGCCGCGCTCGCCGCGACCGACCTGGGCGGTGAGCACCTCGTCGAGGGCCGCATTCGCCATCGGCGAGATCGGCTTCGTGCGCAGAATCGTCCAGTCGAAGTCCCGCCACTGGGCGGCGCCCGTGAGCGCCCGTCGAATCGCGACGCCGACCGACTCGGGGGTGATGCCCATGAGGTGCGCGTCCGCGGGAAGACCGGCCGATATCGCCGTCGCGATCTGGTCGATGCTGCTGGCGGCGGGGAGGCCGTTCACCGCGGCGTTGATGGCCTGCAGCGCCGAATCGGGCTCGAGGAAGAAGTCGCCCGAGAGACTGAAATTCGCGATCTTCGCGTCATTGGCCGGGTCGCCGTCGGCCGGGTTGCCCTCGGTCTCGAAGTCGACGACGATCAGCTTGCCGCCGGCAAGTTTGTATTCACCGTGATGCGCATTCATGCATCCAGGCTAGACCTCATTCACCCTGTGGCCGCCCACGTGCTCGAGCATCCACGTGATCACCTCGGAGATCACCTCGTCGCGGTTGAACTCGTTCAGCAGCTCGTGGCGCGCTTCGGGGTAGATGCGCAGCGACACGTCGCGCACCCCGCGCGCCCGATACGCGGCGGCGAGGCGTTCGAGACCGTCGGCTCTCGAGAGCGGATCGTCGCTGCCGCCGATGATGAGGATCGGGACTTCGGGCGCCGCGTTCGGGCCGGGCTTGCCGAGCAGCCGTGCCGCGTCGAGGAGGCCGAAGAGCTTCGGGATCCGCGCGTCGAAGCACAGCGGATCGGCCATGAACTCGGCGGCGGTCGCCGGATCGCGGCTGAGCCACTCGAATCCGTTCGCCTCGGGAGCGTCCCAGCGCTTGTTGAGCGCCCCGCTCTCCATGTACCTCGCCGTGCGGAAGGCGGTGCCCGAGAGCACGACCGCCTGATAGAGGCGCGGTTCGCGGTTCATGATGCGCTGCGCCATGAGCGAGCCCCACGAGTGCGCGAACGCGATGAGCGGCAGGTTCGGATGGCGGGCGCGGATCAGTGCGGCGAACTGCTCGATCGCGGCCTCGGTGGCGCGCAGCCCGCCGGGGCCGAGGTGCCCGAGTTGCGCGAGGTCGCCGCCGTGCTGCGCGCGCCCGGTCGCACCGTGGCCGCGGTGATCGTCGGCGTAGACGGCGAAACCGGCGGCCACCAGCGCTTTCGCGAAGGCGGCATATCGCAGGGCGTG
>JBDIAD010000038.1:0-9225 GCA_039812205.1 Leucobacter sp. | reverse complement strand
CGAGGGGTCGAGTCGCCACTCGTCCTCGCCGCCGCGGGTGATGAGCACCCCGTGCAGCGCGAGCAGCCCGGCGACGACCCGCACATCCGAGATGTTCGGCACACTGCGCAGCACGCTCGGGGTCGTGCCGAGCAGCGCCGCGACCATAGCCTTCGGGGCGAGGTTCTTCGCACCGCGCACCTCGATGCGCCCGGTGAGCGGGCGCCCGCCGTGGATGATGATCTCATCGGAGGTGAGGCCGACGCGGGCACCCGCGTGCCGCGCATCGTTCTTCAGCCCCTCCGCGAGTTCCGCGGCCGCATCAGCGGCCCGCTCATCGGTCGCGGGAGGCGCGAGAACCGTCTCGTCCGATCCTGGGGTGTTCGCCGCATCTGTCACGCGTTGATCTCCGAAACTGTCAGGCCTGCCACCTGAGGAGCGTGCTGCTTCCTCAAACGCCGGGCACTCGGTTGAGCTTGGGCACTCATCCGAGCGGTTGACGCTCGGATGAAATCGGGGCTCTCGCCGTGCCTCGACCTTACTCCGTTTGCACCGGGAGCGTCGTGGGCATCCACGCGGGTCGCTTCGCTTCGAACTCGGTGATGGCTGCTTCGTTGCGCAGCGTCAGCGAGATGTCGTCGAGGCCTTCCATGAGGCGCCAGCGCGTGTAGTCGTCGATCTGGAAGGGGACGACGAGATCACCCGCGGCGACGGTGCGATCCTCGAGGCTCACCGTGAGCCGGCTGCCGGGGGCGGCTTCGAGATACGCCCAGATCTTCTCGATATCGGCCTCGTCGACGACGGCGGCCAGCAGGCCGGCCTTGCCCGAATTGCCGCGGAAGATGTCCCCGAAGCGCGGAGCCAGCACGACGTCGAAGCCGTAGTCGCGCAGCGCCCACACCGCGTGCTCGCGAGAGGATCCAGTGCCGAAGTCTGGGCCGGCGACGAGCACTCGGGCGCCCGCGTATCGCGCGTCGTTCAGCACGAACTTCTCGTCCTGACGCCAGTGGTGGAACAGGGCGTCGTCGAAGCCGGTCTTCGTGACGCGCTTCAGGAACACCGCGGGAATGATCTGATCGGTGTCGACATTGCTGCGGCGCAGCGGGACCCCGACCCCCGAAATCGTGGTGAACTTCTCCATGATCAGGCCTCCACCTTCTGCACGCCCGCCGAACCGGCCGCGCCCGTCATCGCACCGGCCCCCACCGGATCCGCATCGTGCGAGATCCCGCGCTCGGCGTCGCTCTGCAGATCCCACGGGCTCGACAGCGTGCCGCGGATCGCGGTCGCCGCGGCAACCAGCGGCGACACGAGATGCGTGCGCCCGCCCTTGCCCTGGCGGCCCTCGAAGTTGCGGTTCGAGGTCGCCGCGCAGCGCTCGCCGGGCGCGAGCTGGTCGGGGTTCATCCCGAGGCACATCGAGCAGCCGGCGAAGCGCCATTCGCCGCCGAAGTCGCGCACGATCTGGTCGATGCCGGCCTTCTCGGCCTCGAGTCGCACGCGCGCGGAGCCGGGCACGACCATGAGCTTCACGCCGTCGGCCTTCTTCTTGCCCTTGATGATGTCGGCGAAGGCGCGCAGGTCGTCGAAGCGCGCATTCGTGCAGGAGCCCATGAACACGACGTCCACGGCGATGTCCTTCATCGGCGTACCGGCCGCGAGATCCATGTACTCCAGCGCGCGCTCCGCGGCGGCGCGCTCGTTCGGGTCGGCGAACTCGGCGGGATCGGGCACACGGTCGCTCAGCAGCACGCCCTGGCCCGGGTTCGTGCCCCAGGTGACGAAGGGCTCCAGCTCGTTCGCATCGATGAAGACCTCGGCGTCGAACACCGCGCCCTCATCCGTCGGCAGCGTCTTCCAGTACTCGACCGCGGCGTCCCAATCGGCTCCCGTGGGCGCGTGAGCACGGCCCTGCACGTAGTCGAAGGTCGTCTGATCGGGCGCGACCATGCCGGCGCGGGCACCGGCCTCGATCGACATGTTGCAGATCGTCATGCGTCCGTCCATGCTCAGGGAGCGGATCGCCGACCCCCGGTATTCGAGCACATAGCCCTGACCGCCGCCCGTGCCGATCTTCGCGATCACCGCGAGGATGATGTCTTTCGCGGTGACGCCCGGCCGCAGTTCGCCCTCGACATTGATCGCCATCGTCTTGAAGGGCTTGAGCGGCAGCGTCTGCGTCGCCATCACGTGCTCGACCTCGCTCGTGCCGATGCCGAACGCCATCGCACCGAAGGCGCCGTGCGTCGAGGTGTGGCTGTCACCGCACACCACGGTGATGCCCGGCATGGTGAGGCCCAGCTGCGGCCCCACGACGTGCACGATTCCCTGCTCCTTGTCGCCGAGCGGGTGGGCGCGCACGCCGAACTCCTCGACGTTCTTCCGCAGCGTCTCGATCTGCAGACGGCTCGTCGGGTCTTCGATCTCGCGGGTGATGTTCAACGTCGGCGTGTTGTGATCCTCGGTCGCGATCATCAGATCGACGCGGCGCAGCGGCCGCTCCGCCACCCGAAGCCCGTCGAAGGCCTGCGGGCTCGTGACCTCGTGGATGAGGTGCAGGTCGATGTAGATGAGATCGGGCTCGCCGTTCTCGCCCTTCACGACGGTGTGGGCGTCCCACAGCTTTTCTGCCAGGGTGCGCGGGTGCGCGATCGTCTGCTCGGTCATAGCTTTACTCCGTGAGTCGGTGCGCCGTGGGCGCCGGTGTTTCGGCCGTGCCTGAACCCCGCGACGGGAGGGGCCGATGGCTATTCCCCGTCGCGGCACAGAAGAAGCAGCCGCACGTGCATGCGAATATTCTAACGCATAGCCGACTGACAGGGGCGGATCACGCCTGGCCGTCGCCCGGCGAACTCCCAGCCGCGTCACGCGGGGGCTCGATCGCCTTCCGACGCTCCTCGTATGCGCCCAGGTGCAGCGTCTCGCCCGACTCGCGCGCCTCGCGGCGCATCTTCACGATACTGGCGATGGTCGCGACGGCCATCGACGCGACGATCACGCCGAGCGAGAAGAGCGTCGAGATATCGGGCACCGGCACGTTCTCGCCGCCGTTGATGAATGGCAGCTCGTTCTTCGCGAGGGCGTGCAGCACGAGCTTCACGCCGATGAACGCCAGGATGAACGCGATGCCGTACTTCAGGTACTCGAGGCGATCGAGCAGGCCCCCGAGCAGGAAGTAGAGCTGGCGCAAGCCCATCAGCGCGAAGAGGTTCGCGCTGAAGACGATGAACGGGCTCGTGGTGATGCCGAAGATCGCGGGGATCGAATCGAGCGCGAACAGCAGATCGGTCGCGCCGAGGGCGATGAGCACGAGCAGGAAGGGCGTGAAGAAGCGCTTGCCGTTCTCGACGACGCTCAGCTTGCCACCGGCGTATTCGTCACGGAACGGCAGCACCTTCTTCAGGGTCCGAATGATCCAGCTGTCCGATTGGTCGCCCTCGCCCTCGGGCTTCACCTGCTGCCAGGCCGTCCAGATGAGCCAGGCGCCGAAGATGAAGAACACCCAGATGAAGCGCTCGATCATGGCCGCGCCCACGACGATGAAGATGCCCCGGAAGATGAGCGCGAGCACGATCCCGATCATGAGCGCCCGCTGCTGATACGCGGTGGGCACCTTGAACGCGCCGATGATGAGCACGAAGACGAACAGATTGTCGATGCTCAGGCTGTACTCGGTGAGCCAACCGGCGAGGAACTCGATGCCGTGGCGCGCATCGCCGAGCCAGAACATGCAGCCCGCGAACACGAGGGCGAGCAGCACGTAGAAGCCGACCCAGATCGTCGCCTCGCGCATGCTGGGCGCGTGCGGGCGGCGGATGATGAGCAGCAGGTCGATGACGAGGATCGCGACCATCACGGTCATCGATCCGATTTCGAACCAGAGGGGCAAAGCTGAGTTCACGGGTGTCGCCTTCGGGAGTTTCGCGGGTGCGCGGTCTGCCGAAAGTCTCTTCCCGGCCCGCGCTCGCGTGCCGCGCCCGCACCGGCGAGGCATCGGAGCCTCGCGTATTGACGACGCGGGCGAAACGGAATACTCCCCTTCGCTTCCGTCAGTCTAGCGGCGCGGCCCCGCTGCGCGCACGTAGCGCAGGAACAATTCACTGCCCGAGCGCAGCACGGCCGCGAGATCCATATCGCGCGGCGCGGCCTCGGGCGCCGTCGCGATCCGCCCGGCTCGGCCGCCCTCGAGCGTCGGAGCGACCGTGAGGCAGATCTCGTCGACGGCGCCGGCCTCGACGAGCGCGCCCAGGAAGTGAGGGCCGCCCTCGGAGTGCAGGCGCATGAGGCCGCGCGCGGCCAGGTCTCCTCGCATCAGGTGCGGATCCACCCCGCCCTCCCCCGCCGGCACGACATCCGCCACCGCCTCGAGGGCCGATCGTCGAGCCTGCGGCGCGCCCTCCATCGTGTAGACGATCGGGCGCACGGGCGCCTTCGTGAACACCTCGGATTCGGGGTCGAGGTCGAGGCTCCGAGTGACGAGCACGAAGACGGGATGCGGCGCGAGTCCGCGCGCCTCCCGCCAGCGCGCATGCGCTTCGGGCAGTCGCATCGCGCCGTACCCCTCGGTGCGCACCGTGCCCGCCGCGACGATGATCGCGTCCGCATCGCGGCGCAGCAGATCGAAGACGCGATGGTCCGCGTCGTCGCCGAGCCCGCCCGAGCGCCCGTCGCGGGTGACGGCGCCGTCGATGCTCGCGATGAAGTTGGCGCGCAGCCACGTGCCCCCGCGCCCGTCGGGGAAGGCGTACGCCTCGCCGACGGCGTCGTCATCGAGCGCCTCGGCGGGGCTCGGCCAGAGCCGGTCGATCGTCATCTCTCGCTCGCCTACACGTTCAGGGTCGGATGCATGTTGTGCTCGAGTCGCACGGGCGGGCGGAATCCGAGGATCGCCTCGGTCATCCGTGCCGCGTCGACCGCTGCCTCGACATCGTGCATGCGCACGATGCGGGCGCCGCGCTCGATGCAGCTCACCATCGCCGCGATCGACCCCCACAGACGCTCGCCCTGGGGGCGATCGAGCGTCTCGGCGATGAAGTCCTTGTTCGACACCGCCACGAGCAGCGGGTAGCCGAGATCCGCGATCTCCCCGAGGCGCCGCGTGATCTCGAGGGTGTGCAGCGTGTTCTTGTCGAGGTCATGACCCGGGTCCACGATGATGCGGCCCGGATCAACTCCCGCCTCGATCGCCCGCTCGATGCGCGCGGCGAGAAACGCTCGCACCTCTCCCACCGCGTCGTCGTAGCGCGCCGGCGGCTTCTCGACGCGCGGCGGGCCGACGCTGTGCGTGATGACGATATGCGCCGCGGAATTCGCGATCACCGACGCCATATCGGGGTCGCCGAGACCGCTCGTGTCGTTGATCACCGAGGCTCCGGCCGTGATGGCGGCGTCGGCGACCTCCGCCTTGTTCGTGTCGACCGAGATGACCACATCGCTCGCCGCGGCGATGGCCGCCACCACCGGCACGACGCGCTCGATCTCCTCCGCTGTGCTGACCTCCGGCCCGCGTCCGAACGGCACGCCGCCGACGTCGACCCAGTCGGCCCCGAGACCGGCGGCGCGAACCGCCGCATCGACCGCGCGCTCCAGAGCGAAGGTGGCGCCCTTGTCGTAGAAGGAATCCGGGGTACGGTTCACGACGGCCATCACCGCCACTTGCCGCTCGAAATCGAACTCGCGCCGGCCGATGCGATGGATCATGCAATTTCCTCCAGCGGAATATTCGAATCTGCGAGGCGTGCGACGTCCACGACCACCCGGTCGCGGATCAGCCGCTGCACCTGGTCGTTCACATCCCACACATTGACATTCATACCAGCTACCACCCGTCCGTCGGCGACCCAGAACGCGATGAGCTCGTGCGCCGCACGATCGCCGCGGATGACGAGCGTCGCGTCGCGGGTGAGCGGCGCATAGCCCGAATACTCCATGCCGAGTTCGAACTGATCCGTGTAGAAGTAAGGGATGTCGTCGAGCACGGCGCCCTCGCCCAGCATTGAAGCCGCGGCCACTTTCGCGCTCGCGATGGCGAACGCCCAGTGCTCGCTGCGCAGACGCTCCCCGAGCACCGGATGCAGCGGATTCGCAGCGTCGCCCGCCACGTACACATCGGCCATGGACGTCGCCATGTGCTCGTCGGCGAGCACACCGTGATCGACCTCGATGCCCGCCCCCGCCGCCAGCTCGACCGCGGGAACCGCCCCGATGCCGACGATCACGAGGTCCGCAGGCACGGTCTCCCGATCGGTGCGCACGCCGGTCGCGACGCCGTCGGCGCCGGTCTCGATCTCGAGGGTCTTGCGGCCGGCGAGGAATATCACGCCATGCGCCTCATGCACCTCGCGGAACATGCTCCCCATGTCATCGCCGAGCGCCGTGGCGAGCGGGATCTCCTCCATCATCACGACGGTGACCTCGTTGCCGTAGCCCCGCGCCGCGGCCGCCAGCTCGAGCCCGATCCAGCCGGCGCCCACGCACACGACCCGCTTGTCCCCCGCCGAGAACGCAGCGCGCAGCGCCTCGGCGTCGTCGAGCGTGCGGAAGGTGTGCACATTGGGCGCGTCGGCCCCGGCGATCGGCAGAGCCCGCGGCCGCGCTCCCGTCGCGATCAGCAGGCGGTCGAAGGGCAGTTCGGTGCCGTCGTCGAGACGGACGAGATGATCCGCGATCTCCTTCGCCGCATTGCCCTGGTGCAGCACGACCTGGTTCTCGTCCTCCCACGACTCGCCGTGCACGTAGACGGCGTCGAGCCCCTCGGCCCCCGAGAGAAACCCCTTGGAGAGCGGCGGCCGCTGATACGGGCGGTGCGCTTCTGCGGTGACGACATCGATCTCGCCCCCGAAACCGCGCTCCCGCAGCTCCTCAGCTGCCGTGGCGGCTGCAAGGCCGCCTCCGATGATCACCATTCGTGCGGACATTGCACACCTCCACACGGCCGCAGAAGGCTGGCCAGATGCAGGGCCGAACGGCCGCGTATCTCAAGCGTAGAACCGGCGGGGAAGAGCGTCAATCGTCTCGGAGCGCCGAGGCGGATCCCAGCTTCCCGGGACTAATCTGAAACTTCGCGCACACCGCGAACGCGTGATCGACCGCACACCCCTGGGAGCCAGCAATGCGCCAAGAATCTTCGACGGACAAGCGCCGCGGCCGCCGCCGCGGTGCGCGGATCATCGGCGTCGCGGCCATCGCCGCCGCGACCCTGCTCGTGAGCGCCTGCGCGGGCCCGGCCGAGGCGGACAAGCCCGCGACCGGCGACGACGCGACGGCCCCCTCCGCGGCGGGATTCAGCGACGAGCTCACCGCTCAGCTGCAGGAGGCCGTCGAGTCGGTGATGAACGACTACGACGTCCCCGGCGCATCCGTCGGCGTCTGGGTACCCGGCCGAGGCGAATGGACCCGCGCCTTCGGCGTCGCCGATCTCGCGACCGGCGCGCCGGTGACGCTCGAGATGTCGTGGCCGATTCGCAGCATCACGAAGTCCTATACGGTCACCCTGCTCCTGCAGCTGGCCGACGAGGGCAAGCTGAAGCTCACCGACACGCTCGACATGTACGTGCCGGGCGTCACGAATGGCGATCGGATCACGCTGCTCGAGCTCGCGAACATGTCCAGCGGCGTCGCCGACTATGTGAACGAGGACTTCCTGCAGCGATTCGAGGCGGATCCGACGCACGTGTTCACGCTCGCCGAGCTCAACCAGGGCGTGCTCGGCCAGCCCGCCCAGTTCGAGCCCGGCACCGAGTACGTGTACACCAACGCGAACACGAACCTCATCGCGGCCGTGATCGAGAAGGTGACCGGCCAGCCTTTCGCCGATGTGCTGAACACGAAGATCCTCTCGGTCGCGGGGCTGCCGAATACGCACTACTACCTCGACGTCGCGCAGTGGACCGAGCCGCATCCGACCGGATACATGCCGGGTGACGACGGCTCGCTCGAACCGCAGGAGCAGAACCCCTCGATACTCGGGCCGGCCGGCGCGCTCGTCTCGACCCTCGACGACGGCCACCAGTGGGCGCTGACGCTCGGATCGGGACTGTTCCTGCGAGGGCAGACCCAGGCGCAGCGCCTCGAGGGGCACGAGATCTCGAGCCCGCCCTACGACCTCTACGGCGCGGGCGTCGGAATCACCGACGACTGGATCGGGCACAACGGCGAGGGCATCGGATTCACCGCGGCGACCTTCTACCACCAGGCGACCGGCTCTGTCATCGTCGTCTACATGAACGAGTCGAACATTCCCGACGGTGCGCATCCGGCCGATCTCGCCTTCCGCAACATCGCCGAGGTGCTCAAGAACTCGGGCATGTGACACGTTGAGGCGGCTCCGGGCTGCCGCTACGATGATTCCGACCGCCGACATGTGAGGATTCCCCCGTGCCCGATCGATCCACCACGCTCATCCAGCGCTCCGCGGCGAAAGGCCCCGGGGCCGCCTCGCGCACGCTCGCCGGATTCATCTTCGCGAGCCGCTGGCTGCAGGCGCCGCTGTACCTCGGCCTCATCGTCGCGCAGGCCGTTTACGTGGTGCTGTTCTTCGTCGAGCTCTGGCATCTCATCGAGAACGCCATCGTCGAGGGCAACATCTCGGAGACGGATGTCATGCTCAGCGTGCTGGCGCTCATCGACATCGTGATGATCGCGAACCTGCTCATCATGGTGATCATCGGCGGATACGAGACCTTCGTCTCGCGCATCCGCGTGAGCGGCCACCACGACGAGCCCGACTGGCTCTCGCATGTGAACGCGAACCTGCTCAAGATCAAGCTCGCGATCTCGATCATCTCGATCTCCTCGATCCACCTGCTGAAGACGTTCATCGAAGTCGGCCGCATGGACGGCGGCATCGTCCGCGACAGCTCGGGGCGCATCATCTACTCGAACCACGGCGTCTTCTGGGAGGTGATGATCCACCTCGCGTTCATCGTGTCGGCGCTGGCGCTGGCGTGGATCGACAAGATGAGCAAGGAGCCGCACGAGAAGGGCCACAATCGGCACACCGCCGAGCACGCGGCGCCCGAGCCGCCGCTCGCCTCTGTGGCACGGGTCGCTCCGTCCGCGCAGCCCGGTGTCGCGGCTTCGGCGACCGACGTCGACGGATACATCACCGTGCGAGTGCCCGCGGGCACTCGGTTGCCCGAGCACGCCGAAATCGTCGGTGGCGCCGATCCGGCCGCCGAGAACTCGCTCGCCCGCTAACCGCGAAGGCGCCGGAGCACGCCGATCAACCCCGCGAGTCCGATCGCG
>JBDIAD010000037.1:0-9256 GCA_039812205.1 Leucobacter sp. | reverse complement strand
GGATCACTGGCGGCGTGTGAGTGTCGGAGAAACCCTGCCCGATGAGCTGCGTCATCACGGTGTTCTTCGACGCGAGCTCGCGCAGCTGCGCGAGCGACGCTTCTTCAGTGAGCGCTTCGGGCAGATTCAGCTCGCCCGCGCTGCGGATCGCCGCGGGGACCGCCGCATCGATGAGGGCGTCGACCGAGGGGTAGCCGAGCGTATCGAGCATGAGACGCTGGTCGGCTGCGGCGCTACCGATGTGGCGGTCGGGGAAGGAAATGGACACAGGATCTCCAAAGTTGTACGGGTGCACAGCGGGGATCCTCCCCGACCTGTACCGTGACCTGAGAGATTCGGCGAGGGCTCGCGCTGCGAGCACTGCCTTGCACCGTCGGTGTGCGGGCGAGCCCGCAGCTTTCCAGATTTGCCAAGCCGCAGCGGTCCTGGTGCCTGAGAGATTCCCGGGGAGGAAATTGCTCCTACGGCGCCGGCCGGGTGAGCCGAACTCTCCCGCTGCAGCTTATGAGCCGATATTCACGAATGAGCCGAGTCTAGCAGTCGCGCGTGCACCCAGGCGCGCGCGTTCTGCTCGGTCTCGGCGAGCGTCTCGACGGTGAGCTCGGCGGGGGCGTCATGGGCGTCGACGGCGGCCCGCACCGTGTCGACGATGTCGAGAAAGCCGATGCGCCCGTCGTGGAACGCGTCGACGGCGACCTCGTTAGCGGCGTTGTACACGCATGGGAAGGTGCCGCCGGCGCGACCCACCTCGCGGGCGAGCGCCACTGCCGGGAAGGCGGCCTCGTCGAGCGGTTCGAACTGCCAGGTCTGCGCGGTCGTCCAGTCCAGCGGCGCACCGACGCCGGTGAGGCGGTTCGGCCAGTCGAGTCCGAGCGAGATCGGCAGCCGCATGTCGGGCGGCGAGGCCTGCGCGATCGTCGACCCGTCGGCGAACTCGACCATGGAGTGCACGATCGACTGCGGGTGCACGACCACCTCGATGTCGCTGAACGGCACATCGAAGAGCAGATGGGCCTCGATGACCTCGAGCCCCTTGTTCACCATCGTCGCCGAGTTCGTGGTGATGACTCTTCCCATGTTCCAGGTCGGATGCGCCAGTGCCTGATCGGGAGTGACTCGCGCGAGCTCCTCGCGGCTGCGCCCGCGGAAGGGCCCGCCGCTGGCGGTGAGCACGAGTCGCCGCACCTCGTGCTCGGCGCCGGCCCGCAGAGCCTGCGCGATCGCCGAGTGCTCGCTGTCGACGGGGACGATCTGCCCGGGTGCGGCGAGCCGCTTCACGAGCGCGCCGCCCACGATGAGCGACTCCTTGTTGGCGAGGGCGAGGGTGCGCCCCGCTTGCAGCGCCGCGATGGTCGGGCCGAGGCCGATGGACCCCGTGATGCCGTTCACCACGACATCGGCGTCCACGTCGCGCACGAGCGCGCTCGCCTCATCGGCGCCGAGCGCGGTGTGCTCGACCCCGAACTCGGCGGCCTGCTCGCGCATGCGCTCGGCGTTCGTGCCCGCGGCGAGGCCCACCACATCGAAGCGCCCGGGGTTCCGCCTGATCACATCGAGCGTCTGCTCGCCGATCGACCCGGTGCTCCCCAGAATGATGACCCGCCTCATGGGTCCATTCTCTCGCAGTTCGAGATCCGCGGCCGCACCGCCCACTGCGGTCGCGCCGGTCGGAATATCGCGCTTCGATCGGACATTTCCCCGAAAAACGTCCGACCGAACGCCGCTTCTCCGACCGAAGAAGCCCTCACCGGGCTGAGAAACGCGCAACGGGCTGATGAATTCCGAGGAAACATCAGCCCGTTGCGCGTTTCTCAGCCGGGGCGCGGCAGAGGTCAGCCCGCGCTCACCATCTGCAGCACGAAGACCAGGGTGCGGTCGGCGAGCGGCGCGCCGGTGCCGACGCCGTAGCCGTTCTCGGCCGGCACGCTCACGAGAATCGTCGAGCCGATCTTGTTGCCGATCATCGCCTGCGAGAAGCCGTCGATGAGCGCGCCGGGCGTGGTGTCGAAGGGAATGCCGGTGTCGGTCCAGTTCGCCTGGAACTTCTTCGCGCCGTTCCACTCCGCGCCGAGGTAGTTCGTCATGATCTTCTGGTTCGCCTCGACGACCGGCCCGTCGCCCTCGACGAGCACCTTCACCTGCACGCCCTCGGGCGCGGCCATGCACTCCGGGATCGTGATGACCGGCTCGGACTTGCCGTCCTTCAGATCGACCTGCGGATAGGCCGGGTCGTAGGGCTTCACGGTCTCGCAGTCGCCGAACTCCACGAAGGGCTTCACGAAGTCGATCACGAACACGAAGGTGTCGTCCTTCTCCATGCCGGTGATGCCCGCCTGAGCCGGGTCGCCGCCGATGGCCTCCCACGCGGGGACCACCATGGCGACGCGCTGCCCGAGCGAACCGCAGCGCACCGCCTCGTACGCCCACTTGTCCGAGGCGAGCTGCTGCTCGTCGTTCTTCAGCACCTGGGTCGGAATGTGGTTGATCGTCTCGCCGGTCTTGCCGTTGAACACGGTGAACGAGACGTTCGCGTCGGCGCCGGCGGCGATCGCCGTGCCGTCGCCGTCGATCAGCACCGTGCGCTGCAGCGAGTCGGTCTTCAACGGGGTCTTCGCCTCCAGCGTCACCGCATCGCCGAGACCGCCGTCGGCCTTCACCGCATTGCTCACGGAACCGGACGCGGCGCAGTCGTTGCCGGACGCGTCGACAGTGACGTCGCCCGTGGCCGATCCGCCCCCTCCCGACGAGCAACCGGTCAGCAGCGTGGCAAGCAGCACGAGGGGTGCCGCGACGGTGAGCAGGCGGGAACGCTTCACAGGGTCCTCTTCGGGTCGAGATTTCGTGCGGGGCGCCCGGGGGCGCAAACGTACCCATTCTGCACGGCGGCTCCTGACAGATTCCCCCGAGTACGCTTTCAGTGTGACCGATATCGACCGGGTTTCGCGCCCCAGTTTCGTCTTCACACTGGGGCGGGCCATCCTGCGCCCCCTGCTGCGGCTGCGGTTCCGCCCGCGCATCTCGGGCGCCGAACACATCCCGAACAGCGGCGCCGTGCTGCTGGCGAGCAATCATCTGAGCGGGCTCGACACGATCCTGATTCCCTCCTTCTCGCCGCGCAAGGTGCAGTTCCTCGCGAAGGCATCGCTGTTCCGGGGGCGGATCGGCGGCTGGTTCTTCCGGCAGATCGGCGCCGTGCCCGTGCATCGCGAGGCGGGGTCGGCGGCGCAGCAGGCGCTCGAGACGGGGCGGCAGGTGCTGGCGAGCGGACTCGTGTTCGCGGTGTTCCCCGAAGGCACCCGCTCGCACGACGGCCGTCTGTACCGGGGCCGCAGCGGGGTCGCGTATCTGGCGCTCGAGACCGGGGCGACGGTCGTGCCGGTGGGCATCATCGGCAGCAATCGCGCGCTGCGCGGCGCGGATGGGAAGAAGCCGCGGCTCGAGCTCCGCTTCGGCGCGCCGGTGCCGCTCGCGGATCTCGACGGACTGCCCGGCGGGCGGGCCCGAGGCGAGGCGACCGAGCGGATCATGGGCGCGATCGCCGCGCTCACCGGGCAGGAGCGCGCGGGCGACTACGCCTCGGGCGGCCGCGACGCCTGAGGCGCGGATCGGTTCGCGAGCGCCGCCGCGTACAGTTCGCGCGCCGAGAGCCCCGTCGCCTCCGCCACCGCCCGAGCGGCCTCCTTCAACCGCTCCCCCGATTCGACGCGAGAGAGGACCTCCCGCAACGCGTCGTCGGGCGAGACCTCGCGCGCCGCCGCACCGGCGACGACCAGCACGATTTCGCCGCGCACGCCCTCGCTAGCCCATCGCGCCAACTCGCCGAGGCCTCCGCGGCGCACCTCTTCGTACACCTTCGTGACCTCCCGGCACACCGCCGCCGCGCGATCCTCGCCGAATGCCGCGGCGAGCGCCGCGAGGGATTCCGCGATGCGCGACGGGGCCTCGAAGAACACCATGGTGCGCGCTTCCGTTGCGAGTGCCCGCAGCACCCGGTCGCGTTCGCCCGCCTTGCGCGGCAGGAATCCTTCGAAGGTGAAGCGGTCGGTCGCGAGCCCCGATACCGCGAGCGCCGTGATGACGGCGCTCGGACCGGGGATCGCGCTCACCTGCACGCCCTGCTCGGCGGCGAGCTGCACGACTCTGAACCCCGGGTCCGACACGGTCGGCATGCCGGCGTCGCTCACGAGCACGACGGTCTCGGTCGCGGCCCGCGCGACGAGGGCCGCCGCGCGCTCGCGTTCGTTGTGATCGTGCAGCGAGACGAACTCGGCGCCGGTCTCTACCTCGAGCAGGCGCATGAGCTGCCGGGTTCGGCGGGTGTCCTCGGCAGCGATGACGTCGGCTTCCCCGAGCGCTTCCACGAGACGGGGAGAGGCATCGCCGAGGTTTCCGATCGGTGTCGCCGCGAGCAGAAGCATGCTCCCATGCTATGCCGACGTTTCGTACTGCAAGAATGGTGATCATGAGCAGTCAGAGCCCGATGCCTCCCGAGACTCCGGGGGGCCAGCCCGTCGAGCCGCAGTGGGTCGCAGTGCCCCCGCCCAACCCGTACACGGGCGACGGCGCCGACGGAGGCGGCCCGAAGCCGGGTCGCGGCCTCGCGATCTCGTCCATGGCGATCGGTCTGCTCGCCGTGCTCACCGCCGTGATCTCCGCGCTCTACTTCGGATACGGCGCGATCGCCGCGGGTGTGCTCGGCGTCGCCGCGATCGTGCTCGGGGTGATGGGCGCGACGCGGCATCAGCGCCCGAAGCAGGCCGGGATCGTGGGCATGACGGCGGGCGCGCTGGCGCTCGTCGCGGCCATCGCCATCGGCTCGCTCATGCTGGCGGGGAAGATGCCGGCGGCGGGGCTCGGCAGCGGCTCGCAGCACTCGGATGCGCAGAACGAGAGCCAGGAGCAGGGCGACCGGCCGAAGCAGGACGACTCCGGCACGGGCGACACCGACCAGGGCGACGAGCAGGAGTCGCCGCTGAAGTGGCCGGCGAACATGGCAACCGGGGGGATCCACTTCGTGCAGGGTCCGAACGGCCCGGTCGCCGCGGAATCCGAATCACCGGCCCCGGGGTATCCGCCCTCGAGCCCCTCGGTCGATCGCGGGAACGGACCGGCCGATATTCTGCTCTACATCGACTACCGGTGCCCGCACTGCGTCGATTTCGAGGCGGCGAACGCTTCGAAGCTCGAAGCACTCGTGTCGAGCGGCAAGGCGACGGTCGACATCCGCCCGATGTCGTTCGTCTCGCCGTTCTCGGTGTCCGTGACGAACGCGATGATGTGCGTGGTGGATCAGCGCCCCGACGACGCCTGGAAGGCGCACCTCGCCCTCATGAGCCGGGACACCCAGCGCATTTCGACCGGCCCCGCGCTGTCGGCCGCGGTCGACACCGCTCTCGGCGGCATCGACGGCGACCTGAAGAGCTGCATCGAGACGGATCGGTTCCAGCCGCTCGCCTCCACGCTCTCCCAGTGGTTCCTCACCTCCGGTGTGCCGAACGCGAACGACCCGAAGCTCGAACTGGTCGGCACCCCGCTCGCCGTCGTGAACGGCGACGCCTACACCGGTGATCCCGCCGACGGTGCGGCCTTCGCCGACTTCCTCGCAAGTCACGGCCTGTGAAGCCGCTGATCGCCCGGACCGGGCTGTGGTTCTATCCGCTCGCACTGCTGGCGCGGTTCCCCTTCGCGATGATGTCGCTCGGTGTGCTCACGCTCGTCGTGGCCGCCCGCGGATCGGTCGAGCTCGGCGGCTGGAACGCGGCCGTCATCGGCGTCGGCATGGCCATCTTCGGCCCGCTCATCGGCGCCGCGGCCGATCACTTCGGGCAGCGCAACACGCTGCTCATCAACGGCATCGTGCACAGCATCGTGCTCGGTGTCTTCGCGTGGCTCGCATACAGCCCGCTCGATGACTGGGTCATGCTGATCGGCGCGTTCTTCGTCGGCGCCTCCGGCGCCCAGGCGTCGCCGATGTCGAGATCGCGGCTGGTGTCGATCATCCAGCACGAGCTGCCCGTCGAGGATCGACCGCGGACGCTCAACACCACGCTCGCTTACGAGTCCGTGGTCGATGAGATCATCTACGTCTTCGGCCCGGTGGCCGTCGGCGTGCTCGCGACGGCCTTCGGCGCGGCCGCACCGGTGATCGGCTCCGCGGTGCTCACCTTCATCTTCGTGAGCCTCTTCGCCCTGCATCGCACGGCTCGCGCTACGAAGACGAAGGAGGAGCGGGCCCTCACCCTCTCCCCCGCTTCCGAGCTCTGGTCGGCGAAGATCCTCATCGTCGTCGCGGGTTCGGCGATGATGGGCATGTATTTCGGATCGATGATCACGGCGCTCACCTCCTTCGTCACGGATCGCGGATCCCCCGAGTCGGCGGGCGTGCTCTACGGCGTGCAGGGCGTGGGCTCGGGCATCCTCGCCGTGACGGTCGCGTGGTTCTCGCCGAGGTTCACGCTGCGCTACCGCTGGATCGTGTTCGCCGCGGTGATGGTCGCGGGCTCCGTCTATCTGCAGACCGTGAACGATGTGCCGGGCATGATCATCGCGCTGGCGTTCACGGGTCTCGGTGTCGGGCCGATGCTCGTCACCCTCTTCAGCCTTGCCGCGATCCGCACCCCCGAGGGGCGCTCGGCGACCGTCATGACCATGGTCGACACGGGCATCACCATCGGCCAGTCGATCGCCGCCGCCGTGACCGGCGTGCTCTCGCAGAACATCGGCACGCACGCGGGGCTCGTGGTGCCGCTCGTGTCGACCGTGCTGCTGCTCGCGATCGGGTTCGTGAACCGCTCGATGACCGGGAGCCGCCAGTACGAGTGAGCCGCGAGCGGCGCTCGCTTCGCCGTGAGCGCAACCCGTTCCCGGCCGAGCGCCTCGAACAAGTGGGAGAATGAAGAGATGCGCACCGCACTGACCTCCGCCGAAATCTCCGAGCTTCGCTCGGCGTTCCCGTATCTCGCAGAACCCCCGATGGTCGACGGCAAACCGGTGGCGTATCTCGATGCGGCGGCGACCTCGCAGCGGCCCCGCAGCGTGCTGGACGCCGAGCGCGACTTCCTCGCGCACTCGAACGCCCCCGTGCATCGCGGAACCTATCAGGCCGTGGGCACCGCGACCGGCCTGTTCGAGGGGGCGCGCGCATCCGTCGCCCGCTTCGTGGGCGCTGCCTCCCCCGATGAGATCGCGTGGGCCGAGAACGCGACCGATGCGCTCAACATGATCGCCCTCGGCATCGCCGACGCGAACTCGGGGCTCGGTGTCGCGGGCAGCGAGCGATTCGCGCTGGAGCCGGGCGATGAGATCCTCGTGACGGAGGCGGAGCATCACGCGAATCTCATCCCTTGGCAGCGGCTCGCCCGCCGCACCGGGGCGACCTTCCGCTACATTCCGGTCGACGAGCACGGGCTCTGGTCCATCGATGCCGCGCGCGAGGCGATCACCCCTCGGACGCGCATATTCGCCTTCGGGCATGTATCGAATGTGACCGGCATGCTGGCCCCGGTGGCCGAGCTCGTCGAGCTCGCCCGTGCGCACGGCACGATCACCGTGCTGGACGCCTGCCAGTCGGTGCCGCATATTCCGGTGGACTTCGCCGCACTCGGCGTCGATTTCGCGGCCTTCTCGGGCCATAAGATGCTGGGGCCGAACGGCATCGGCGTGCTCTACGGCCGCGCCGAGCTGCTCGCTGCGCTGCCGCCGGCGCGCACCGGCGGGTCGATGATCACGAAGGTGACGATGGAGGAGGCGGAGTTCATGCCGCCCCCGCTGCGCTTCGAGGCCGGCACGCAGCCGGTCTCGCAGGTGATCGGTCTGGGCTCGGCGGTCGAGTTTCTCGAGCGGGTCGGCATGGAGCGCGCCGCCGCTCACGAGCATGAGCTGGTCGAGCGCCTGGTCGACGGCCTGCTCGACATCCCCGGGGTGCGGCTGCTGGGGTCGCAGAGCGCGGATCGGCGCGTCGCCCTCGCCGCGGTCTCCGTGGAGGGGCTGCACGCCCATGACGTCGGGCAGTTCCTCGACGAGCAGGGCGTGCTGGTTCGCGTCGGTCACCACTGCGCGCAGCCGCTGCATCGCGCCTTCGGGATCGCATCGAGCACGCGAGCGAGCGTGCACATGACGAGCACGGCCGATGAGGTCGACCGTTTTCTCGAGGCTCTGCGAGGAGCCCAGAAGTACTTCGGAGTGGAGGTTTCCGCGTGAGCGCGCTGGATTCGCTGTATCAGGAACTCATTCTCGATCATTCGAAGCGCCCGATCGGCAAGGGCGAGCTGCAGGCCCCCGAGGGGGCGAGCGTCGCCTCGCATCACGAGTACAACCCGAGCTGCGGTGACGAGCTGACACTGTCGATCGCGGTCAACCCGGTCACCGGCAGGATCGAGCGGACGGCCTGGGAGGGGCAGGGGTGCTCGATCTCGATGGCCTCGGCCTCCGTGCTCTCGCAGATGCTCCGCGACGAGTCGCTCACGATGGATGAGGCGCAGAAGCGCATCGATGCTTTCCGCGAGATGATCCAGTCGCGCGGTGAGATCGAGCCCGATGAGGAACTGCTCGGCGATGCGGTGGCCTTCCAGGGCGTGGCGAAGTTCGTGATGCGCGTGAAGTGCGCGATGCTCGGCTGGGTGGCGCTCGAGGCCGACATGCGTCAGATCGAGGCTTCCGCGGTGTAGTCGCTGCGCTCGTTGCGCTTTGCCGTGCACAGGAGCCGGCGACCGCCTCATCCCGACGCTGTCGACGAGATCTGGGGATAAGTGAACTCTGCGGCCCGCCCTCGCGTGGGATGAGTGCATGAACGCCTCACTCGTCACCGATGACACGCAAGTCCTCCGCTGTTCGACCTCCGCAGAATTCTTGGCGGCTCTCCCCCATCTCACCGGGCTCACCTACGAACCGGGCATCTTCGTCGTGATCTTCCGCGGGTCCCGGGCCGGTCAGTGCGTGCGCTTCGAGCTCCCGCCCACCGGCGACCGGGCCGAATTGCGCCAGATGCTGTGCACGATGAGCGACCTCCTTCAGACGAGTCGCGCGGGGTCGGCGGGGCCGGCGGTCGTGCTCGTGACCGCCGAGGACTTCGGCTCCACCGAAGCCCTCGAATCCGCACCGCGGCCGTGGTGGCGCGCTATCGCGCATGCGTTGCAGCTGCGGTTTCAGCGCGAGGGATGGGCGATGCGCGAGTTCTGCGTGGTCGCCGCAGATGCCTGGGCGCCCCTCATCGGCACCGAAGCCGACCGGCGGCGCGAATTGAGCGAGATCCTGCATC
>JBDIAD010000036.1:0-9261 GCA_039812205.1 Leucobacter sp. | reverse complement strand
CGGTCGCCCACTGACGGCGCGCTCGAGCTCGAGCAGCGCCGCCGCCGCGCCGGGCTCGAGGTCGAGCAGCGACCCGGGCACCAGGTCGGCGAACACCCGGATCCCGTGCACGGCGCGGACATCGAGGCCGGCCGAGACGAGGAGCGAGCGCGCCTCGTCCTCGGTGAAGCGGGTGCCCCGGCCACCGGCCGCCGGGTCGTCGAGCATGGCCAGCGCCTGGGCGAAGTGACCGGCCATCGCCCGGGCGACCACGGCAGCGTGCCGCTGGGCGACCAGCAGGCTCAGCGTCCCGCCGGGACGCAGGACCTCGCGGATCGATGCGAGGGCCGCTCCGGGGTCGTCCACGACCTCGAGGACCCCGTGGCAGAGCACGAGGTCCACCGACGCGGGTGCGGCGACCTCGCGCAGGGACGAGACGTCACCCTGGCGACCGGTCACCTCGACGCCCGCCTCGCGCGCGCGGCGGTCCAGCGCCGCCAGCGCGTCGGGGCTGGGGTCCACCACGGTGACCCGATGCCCGAGGCTCCCTCTGCTCCTGCACTGCACACGCTGCTCACGATCGGGGAGATGAGCCAGCGCACGGGCGTGCCGATATCGGCGCTGCGCTATTACGAGCAGCTCGGGCTCATCGCCTCCCGGCGCACGGCCGGCAACCAGCGCCGATATCCGAGGCACATGCTGCGGCGCGTCTCACTGATCTCCGTCGCGAAGAACCTGGGGATCCCGCTCGCCGACCTGCAGGAGGCGTTCAGCTCGGTCCCGCTCGAGACCCGCCCCACTCACGAGGATTGGCAGCGCGCCTCCAGGCGGTGGAAGAAGGTGCTCGAGGAGCGCCGGCACCGGCTCGAATCGCTCGAGCGGGAACTCACTGGATGCATCGGTTGCGGATGCCTCTCGATGAAGGCCTGCGCGCTGCTCAATCCGAACGATGCGCTCGCCGAGACCGGTTCCGGGCCGCGACGCCTGGACGCATCCGACGGCGGCTGAATCGGTCCCGCTACCACGGTCGAGGGCCGTGCTCCGGGGGCCATTCGCTTCGCTTCAGGCGTCCCGGCCGGGCGCGTCCTTGATGAGGTTCGTGATGCGCATGGTGCTGCAGAGCTTGCCGTCCTCGTCGGTGACGACGATCTCGTGCACGGTGAGGGTGCGGCCGAGGTGCACCGGCGTGCACACCGCTGTCACGTATCCGGCCTTCGCCGAGCGGATGTGCGTCGCGTTGATGTCGACGCCGACGGCGAGCTTGCCGGGGCCGGCATGCAGGTTCGCGGCGATCGAACCGAGGGATTCGCCGAGCACCACATGCGCGCCGCCGTGCAGGTAGCCGACGGTCTGGCGGTTGCCGACGACCGGCATGCGGGCGACGGTGCGCTCGACCGAGTACTCGGTCACCTCGATGCCCATGGCGTCGGCGAGTTCGCCGGCCCCATTCTGGGCGACGAAGTTGCGACTCGCGTCGCCGATCGCGGCCTCCGAGCCGGGGAGCGCATTCGCCCCTGCAGCGTCGGCCATCAGGCGCCGCGCCCGCCGGTGAAGACCGGGCGGCGCTTCTCCTGGAAGGCGGCGAAGCCCTCGCGGTAGTCGTCGGTATCGCAGAGCGCCGCCTGCGCACGGTTCTCCTCGCTCATCGAGTCCCACAGGCCGACGCGACGATCGCGCAGCTCGCGGATAAGCTCCTTCGACGCGAGGAACGCCTGGGTCGCGCCCTGTGCGGCTCGGGCCGCAGCCTCGCGGGTGAAGCTCAGCACCTCGTCGTCGGGCAGCACCTGCGAGAAGAGCCCGGCCGCGACGGCCTCGCTCCCCGTCATCAGGCGACCCGAGTAGATCAGGTCGAGCGTGCGGTGCGCGCCGAGGCGCTCATAGAAGAGGGCGTGCCCGCCCGAGTCGAGCGTCGCGCCCAGATTCGCGAAGGGGCTGCCGATCTTCGCCGACTCGGCGACGTACACCACATCGGTCGCGATGAGCAGGCCCAGGCCCACGCCGAGGCACGCCCCGTGCGCGGCGGCGAAGGTCGGCGCGGGGAAGTTCGCCATCTTCTGCATGAGCGGCTGCACGAGCCCCTCGAGGTAGCCGATGACGTCGTCCTCGCGCGGGTCCACCCCCGAGATGTCCCGGCCCGCCGAGAACCCGCGGCCCTCGCCGCGCAGCAGCAGCGCGCGAACACCCGCCTCGGCCGCCTGATCGTATGCGGCCGACAGCTCGGCGATGCCCGCCGGGTCGAGCGCGTTCATCTTCTGCGGCGCATCGAGCACGATCTCGGCGACACCGTCGGCAATGGTCATGTTGATCATGGCGTGATCCTTATCGTCGTGGCACGGTGCCCAACCCGCAGGAGGGCGCGGCATGTCGGGGTTGCGGCGAAGCGTTACGCGTCGTAGTCGACGACGACGCGGTCGGACGTCGGATGCGACTGGCAGGTGAGCACGTAGCCGCGCTCGACCTCATCTTTCTCGAGCGCGTAGTTCTCGGCCATGTTGACGCTGCCCTCGATGACGCGCGCGCGGCAGGTGCCGCAGACGCCTCCGGCGCAGGCGAACGGCACATCCGAGCGCACGCGGAGCGCCGCGTTCAGGATGGTCTCGTTCGCGCTCACCGGGCTATCGACCGAACCCGAGGTGCCGTCGAGCGTGAAGTCGATCGTGAAGGTCTTCTCGCCGGCCTGGATCTCGACGTTGCGGGCGCGCGGCGCCTGCGTGCCGGGCTCGCCGGTGGAGAACAGCTCGAAGCGGACGTGATCGTCCTCGACGCCGAGGCTCGAGAGCAGATCGCGGGTCGTCTGCACGAGCTCGAAGGGGCCGCAGAGCACCCACTCGTCGACCGAGTCGTAGGGCACGATCGAGGTGAAGATCGTGCGCAGCTTCTCCTCGTCGAGGCGGCCCGACATGATCGGTGCGGCGCGCTGCTCACGGGAGAGCACGTGGTGCAGGGCGAAGCGGCGCGGGTAGCGATCCTTCAGATCCGCGAGCTCCTCGATGAACATGACGTCCAGCGAGCTGCGGTTCGTGTAGATGAGATCGAAGGTGCCGGTCTTGCTCATGCTGAGCACGCGGCTGGCCATCGTGATCACCGGGGTGATGCCCGAGCCCGCGGCGATGCCGACGACGTGCTTGCCCTCGAGATCGGCGAGATTCGAGGTGAAGGTGCCCTGCGGGGTCATGACGTCGAGCTGGTCGCCCGCCTTCAGGTTGTCGTTCACCCAGTTCGAGAAGAGACCGCCGAGATCGCGCTTCACCGCGACCGAGATGCGGTCGGGGCGCGGCGGGCGGCAGATCGAGTACGAGCGGCGCACCTCCTCGCCGTCGAGATGCGCGCGCAGCGCCAGGTACTGGCCCGCGGCGTAGTCGTACGCGCCGGCGAGCTCCTCGGGAATCGCGAAGGTCACTTCAACGCTCGAGTCGGTGAGCGGTCGCACCTCTGCGACGCTGAGCGTGTTGAAGGTCGCGCGCTGCTTGCGCGCTCCGGAGCCGAGATTGGTGGCGGCCATCGTCTCTTGCCTTTCAGCCGAATGGTTCGGGTGGTGGTGCCTGCGGAAGAACTCCCCGGGGCGGCCCGGGGAGTCTCGTCTCGCTAGTGCACTTTGAAGTAATCGAATGGCTCGTCGCATGCGAGGCACTGGTAGAGCGCCTTGCACGACGTCGAGCCGAAGAGGGACACCTCGCGGGTGTGCAGCGAGTGGCAGCGCGGGCATTTCACGCCGATCGTCACCGGGATCGGGCCCCTGCGGGCATCCGAGCGCGACGCGGGGGGAGCGATCCCGTACTCCTCGAGCTTGCGCTTGCCCTCGGCGGTCATCCAGTCGGTCGTCCATGCCGGCGTCAGCGTGTAGTCGACCTGCACCTGGGCGAAGCCGGCCTCGCGCAGCTTGGCGCTGACGTCGTCGCGCATCTGATCGATCGCGGGGCAACCCGAATACGTGGGGGTGAGGATCACGTGAACGGCGTCGCCGTTCGCCTGAGCCGAGCGCAGCACGCCCAGATCCTCGATGGTGAGCACCGGAACCTCGGGATCATGCACCGTTGCGGCGATGTCCCAGGCTCGTGCAGACGCTGCGTCACTCGGACGCAGGTCCGTGCTCGGTAGCGACTGAACAGTACTCATGATTACCACTTCGCTCCTGGATGACGACGGGCCAGCCACTGCATCTCTGCGAGGATGTACCCGAATGGGGTGGAATGCCGCCCCTGACGGCCACCGGTGGCAGCCGGCTTGGCGGTGGGAAGCTCGAGCTCGGCCTCGGCAAAGACCGCGGCGAGCGTGGCGTCGAAGCCCTCGCGCAGCGACGAGGGGCGCACGGCGACGCCGTCGAGGCTGTTCGTGAGGTCATCGTCTTCGAACAGCTCGTCGACGTAGGGCCACATGTCGTCCAGCGCCACGATCAGGCGGCGGCGCGACTCCTCGGTGCCGCCGGCGAGGCGCAGCGTCCACATGATCGAGTGATCGAGGTGGTACGTCACCTCGCGGCGGGCCTTGGCGCCGATCGCGGCGAGCGACTCGTCCGCGCTGTGCTCGAGCGCGGTGTAGAGCTGCACCTGGTACGCCGAGAAGTAGAGCTGGCGGGCGAGCATGGGGCCGTAATCCTGGCCGGGTTGCTCGACGAGCCAGCAGTTGAGGAACTCGGGCTCGTCGCGCATGAAGGCCATCTCGTCCTCATCGCGGCCGGACGCGGTGCCGGCGAAGTTCAGGAAGGCACGGGCGTGACCGAGGAGATCGAGCGCGATATTGCCGAGGGCGAGGTCTTCTTCGAGCTCGGGTGCTCGCGAGATCCACCAGCCGAGCTGCTGGGAGAGGATCAGCGCGTCGTCGCCCAGGCGCGTGGCGTACTCGGCGATCTCGGGGGTGGCGGTGCGGCCCGAACCGGGCAGCTCGGCGGCGAGGTCGAGCTCTTCGATGGAGACGTCGCCGTGGACGTCGATCTCTTCTTCGGTGCTCACAGGTGCTTCACTCCCTCGGCGCGGGTGTAGTAGATCGCGTGACGGTAGTTCTTGCCCGCGGGGGACTCGAAGAACTCGCCCTTGCGATCGGGATCGCTCGTGGTCACCGCGGTGGCCTCGACGACCCAGATCGAGATGCCCTCGTTGCGGCGGGTGTACAGGTCGCGCGCGTTGCGCAGGGCCATCTCGGCATCGGGGGCGTGCAGCGAGCCCACGTGGACGTGGCTCAGGCCGCGGTTCGCGCGGATGAAGACCTCCCACAGAGGCCAATCTTCGGTGCCCATTTCGCCTGGAGTAGACATCTGGTCTCCTTCTACATCTTGTGTTCAGGAACGGTGCGACCGAGATTCGATTCGGGCCCGTTGCGTGAGGAATAGATGGGTGCTGCGCCGTGCGGCGCAGCACCCGGGGTCTGCGACCCGAAAGGTTATGCGGCGACCTGGGCCTTGGCGGCCTGCTTGCGGGCGTACTCGGTCGCTGCCTCGCGCACCCACGCGCCGTTCTCGTGAGCCTCGCGGCGGCGGCGCAGACGCTCGGAGTTGGCCGGTCCGCGGCCGTCGAGCACGGCCTCGAACTCCGCCCAGTCGATCTCGCCCATGATCCACTGGCCGGTCTCTTCGTCCCAGCGCAGATCCTTGTCCGGGCACTCGAGGCCGAGGGCCTCGAACTGCGGAACGCACATGCCGACGAAGCGCTGGCGCAGCTCGTCGTTCGAGAAGCGCTTGATCTTCCACGCCATCGAGCGCGCCGAGTTCGGCGAGTTCTCGTCGGAGGGGCCGAACATCATGATGGCGGGCCAGTACCAGCGGTTCACCGCGTCCTGGGCCATGGCCTTCTGCTCCGGGGTGCCCTGGGCGAGCTCGAGCAGGATCTCGAAGCCCTGGCGCTGGTGGAACGACTCCTCCTTGCAGATGCGCACCATGGCGCGGCCGTAGGGGCCGTAGGAGGCGCGGCACAGCGGCACCTGGTTGGCGATCGCCGCGCCGTCGACGAGCCAGCCGATGGCGCCCATGTCCGCCCAGGTGGGGGTGTGGTAGTTGAAGATCGAAGAGTAGCGCGCCTTGCCGGCGATGAGCTGATCCGTCATCTCCTCGCGGCTGATGCCGAGCGTCTGCGCGGCGGAGTAGAGGTAGAGACCGTGACCCGCCTCGTCCTGCACCTTGGCCATCAGGATGGCCTTGCGCTTCAGGCTCGGAGCGCGCGTGATCCAGTTGGCCTCGGGCTGCATGCCGATGATCTCGGAGTGCGCGTGCTGCGAGATCTGGCGGATCAGGGTCTTGCGGTACGCCTCGGGCATCCAGTCGCGGGGCTCGATGCGCAGATCGGCTTCGATCAGTGCGTCGAAGTGGGCCTGCTCTTCGCTGTCCTCGACTGCGGTCATAGTGGTCGACATCTGCTGCCTCCTTCTGGATGAGAGTGCTGCGTACAGACTCTAGGGGTGTACGAATAATAGAAGAGTATTGGGTTCGATAATTACTTACCGATCATTCAGTTAGTATACTCAATCCAAGCGAACTCGCAATGGGTGCCCCCATCCTCGGGGCGTCCGAAGACACAGAACCGCAACGGAGCACACATGAGCATCGAAACGTCTCAGACCCAGGACGATCAGATCACCGACGTCGAGGCAGCCTGGACCCCGGATCCCACCTGGGCCGCCACGCATATGGCACCGACCGACTACACGAAGCGTCACATGGGGATGAGCATCATCGAGCTCGAGCGCGGTCGCGCCGTGCTCACGATGAAAGTCCGCCCCGAGATGGCCAACGGCTTCCGCATCACCCACGGCGGCATGGTGTTCGCGCTCGCCGACACCGCGTTCGCATACGCGTGCAACGAGGGCGAGTTCCCGACGGTCGCCGCCGGCGCCGATATCACCTTCGCGCGCGCGAGCCACGAGGGCGATACCCTCACCGCGACGGCCGTGCGCCGCTGGGCCGCGGGCCGCAACGGCATCTACGACGTCACCGTCACCGATCAGGAGGGCAACATCGTCGCCGAGTTCCGCGGTCGTTCGTTCGTGACGAACCGCCCGCTCCCCACGAACGCCCAGGCTCAGTAATCCCGCAAGAAGTCGCCGCCAGAGAGAAGGCAATCACGATGACCGAGAACGTTTCCGAGGAGATCGGGATCCACCCGGAAGAGCGCATGTCGCGCGAGGAGATCCAGGCGCTGCAGCTCGAGCGCCTGCAGTGGACGGTGCGTCACGCGTATGAGAACGTTCCGATGTACCGGAAGAAGTTCGACGACGCGGGCGTGAAGCCGGAGGACATCGTGACGCTCGACGATGTGCGGAAGCTCCCGTTCACCACCAAGTCCGATCTGCGCGAGACCTATCCCTTCGGAATGTTCGCCGTGCCGATGGAGGATGTGCGCCGCATTCACGCGTCATCGGGCACCACCGGCCGCCCCACGGTCGTCGGGTACACGCAGAAGGATCTCGACAATTGGGCGGATCTCATCGCCCGTTCGCTCTACGCGTCGGGAGTGAAGCCGGGCTGGAAGGTGCACAACGCCTACGGCTACGGCCTGTTCACGGGCGGGCTGGGGGCCCACGCCGGCATCGAGCGTCTCGGCTGCGCGGTGATCCCGATGTCGGGCGGCCAGACCGAGAAGCAGGTGCAGCTCATCGTCGACTTCGAGCCGGACGCGATCATGTGCACGCCGAGCTACCTGCTCACGATCGCCGACGCCTTCGAGGCGAAGGGGCTCGACCCGAGCAAGACGAGCCTGAAGGTCGCGGTCTGCGGCGCCGAGCCGTGGACCGACGCGATGCGGCATGAGCTCGAAGAGCGCATGAACATCAAGGCCGTCGACATCTACGGCCTCTCCGAGGTGATGGGCCCGGGCGTCGGCAACGAGTGCGTGGAGACGCAGGACGGCCCGCACATCTGGGAGGATCACTTCCTGCCGGAGATCATCGACGAGGATCTGAACCAGCTGCCCGACGGCGAGATGGGCGAGCTCGTCTTCACGACGCTCACCAAGGAGGCGTTCCCGGTGATCCGCTATCGCACGCGCGATCTCACCGAGCTCCTTCCGGGCACGGCTCGCCCGGGTCACCGTCGCATCGCGAAGATCACGGGTCGCAACGACGACATGATCATTCTGCGCGGTGTGAACCTCTTCCCGACGCAGATCGAGGAGATCGCGATGGAGGATCCCGATCTCAGTCTGCACTTCATCCTCGAGCTCACCCGCAACGGCAAGATGGACGCGCTCACGGTGAAGATCGAGCCGCGCGAGGGCGTGAACCACGAGCACATCGATGCCTCGATCAAGCTCCTGCAGCAGCACATCAAGAACCGGATCGGCACCTCGGTGACATGCATCGCCGTTCCGTGCGGATCGCTGCCGCGTTCGGAGGGCAAGCTCAAGCGCCTCTACGACCTGCGCGACAAGTAGGGCGGCGCGATAGGGGATGGCGGGAACCGGACGGAGAACCACAACACCTGCGCGACGGGGGCGCCCCGGCTACGACCAGGAGGAGATGCTCGAGGTCATCGTCGAGGTGTTCAACGATCACGGCTTCGAGGCGGCGACCCTCGAGCTCATCGCGAAGCGGCTCGGGTTGTCGAAGTCCGCGGTCTACCACCACTTCGCCTCGAAGGTGGAGATGCTCGAACTCGCCCTCGAGCGCGTCCTCGGCGCGCTCGAGGCCGTGTTCGACGCCCCGCAGGCGGTGAAGGGAACGGCCGTCGAGCGCATGGACTACGTGGTGCGCGGCGCCGTGATGGTGGCGTGCCAGCAGCGCAGCTACCTGACGCTGCTCGTGCGTCTGCGCGGGAATTCGGATGTCGAGATCAAGGCGATGGAACGTCGCCGCGCGGTCGATGCGCGGCTGCGCGCGATCTTCGAGGCGTCGATGATCGAGGGCACCCTGCGCCTCGACATCGATCCCGGCATCGCCGAGCGCTTCACCTTCGGACTCATCAACTCGATCGTCGAGTGGTACCGCCCGGCCGGCAGTCTGCGGCCCGAGCAGATCGCCGAGGCCGTGCTGCTCTTCATGCGCGGGGGGCTGCGCCCGGCCGGTATCGAGATCTCGCGTTAGAGCATCCGGCCATCGTTCCGAGCGGATGGCATCGCGCGGCGACGGCTCACCGCGCATCCCATGCAGCAGGGCGTTCGAGGCCGAGGTGATCGCGAAGCGTCGTCCCCTCGTATTCGGTGCGGAAGTAGCCGCGCTCCTGCAGCTCGGGCACGAGCCGTTCGCAGATCGCGACGAGACCGTCCATCATGTACGGCGGGTTGAAGTTGAAGCCGTCGCAGGCGCCCGACTCGAACCAGTCGATCATCTGATCCGCCACGGTCGAGGCGGATCCCACCG
>JBDIAD010000035.1:0-9305 GCA_039812205.1 Leucobacter sp. | reverse complement strand
GAAGACGAGGTTGTTGACGGTCTTGCGCTGCCGGTAGAGGCGGGAGTCGTTCGCCTTGCGCGCTGCGGTCTCGGCCGCGGTCTCGGGGCGTCCGAGTTCGGCGACCACCGTGGGTTCCCGGTGCTTCGCCGCGCCTCGCGCTCCTCCTCGCGCTCGGCGCCGGCGCGCGCCGCCTCGAGCCGCTTGCGGGCCCCGAGCAGCCATTCCTCGCAGCGCGAGGCGAGCTGCTCACCGCGCTCCCACAGCCGCAGCGACTCCTCGAGGGTCGTTCCGCCCTGTTCGAGTCGCCCGACGACGGCGACGAGCTCGTCGCGCGCCTGCTCGTAGCTCAGCGCCGCGATATCGCTTGCAGGCGTGTCAGTCATGGCTTCCAGTCTAGTCGGCGGCGCCGTGGGAGGTCGCCGAGATGCGGCCGTCGGCGAGCGAGAGCCGAAGCTCGGAGCCCTCGGGTGCGTCGCCCGAGTGCCGCACCACCGTGCCGTCGGCCAGCTGCGCGATCGCGTAGCCGCGCTCCAGGGTCGCGCTGGGGGAGAGCGCAGTGAGGCGCGCGCGCGATCCGGCGAGCTCGACCTCTCGATGGTGGATCTCGCGATCGGCGAGCTCGGCGCCGCGCGCGATCCAGCGCACGAGATCCTCCGCGCGCTCGTCGACGATGCGCTCCGGAGCGGCGAGGATCGGGCGATCGCGCAGCGCGGCGATGCGCTCGGCCTCCTGGGAGAGGATGAAGCCGATGCGCGAGCTCGTGCGCCCGCGCGCCTGCGCGACGAGCGCGAGCTCCTCGCCCACATCGGGGACGACGCGCTTTGCGGCGTCGGTGGGGGTGGAGGCGCGCAGATCCGCCACCTCGTCGAGGAGCGGCCGGTCGGCCTCGTGCCCGATGGCGCTCACGATGGGGGTGCGGGCCTCGGCCGCCGCGCGCACGACGGCCTCGTCGCTGAAGGGGAGCAGGTGCTGGAAGTCGCCGCCGCCGCGGGCGACGATGATCACATCGACTTCGGGGTCGGCGTCGAGCGCGACGATGCCGGCGGTGACCTCGGCGGCCGCACGGTCGCCCTGCACCGCGGCGTAGTGCACGCGGAATTCCACGCTGGGCCAGCGCAGGCGCGCGTTGCGGATGACGTCCTTCTCCGCGTCGCTGTTGCGACCGGTGACGAGTCCGATGCGCTGCGGGAGGAAGGGGAGCGGCTGCTTGCGGCTCGGATCGAAGAGCCCCTCCGCCTGCAGCTTCTGCCGCAGCTGCTCGAGGCGCTGCAGCAGCTCGCCGAGGCCGACGTGCGAGACGCTGAGCACCTGGGCGGTGAGGGATCCGCCCTTGACCCAGAAATTGGGCTTCACGAGCGCGACGACGCGATCGCCCTGGGTGAATTCCTCGGCGAGCCCCTGCGCGACCGAGCGCCAGATGGTGAAGCTGATCGTCGCGTCCTGGGTGAGATCCTTCATGCGGCCGTAGACGTGGCCGCCGCGCAGCTGCCACTGCGTGACCTCGCCCTCGATCCACACGGTGCCGAGCCGATCGATCCACTCGGCGATCTTCGTGCTCATCAGGGCGACGGGCCACGGAGCCTCGCGGGTCGCCGGAGCCGTCGTCGATGCCATGCCTCAAGCCTATGCGCGCCGGTAGTGTTGTGTGAATGGAACAGACGCCGAACGGCATTCTGCTGGTCGACAAGGCCGAGGGCTGGACGAGTCACGATGTCGTCGCGCGGGCGCGGCGCGCGCTCGGCACCCGCAAGGTCGGGCACGCCGGCACGCTCGACCCGATGGCGACCGGACTCCTGGTGCTCGGCGCGGGGCCGGCGACGCGCCTGCTGACCCACCTCGTCGGCCTCGACAAGACCTATTCGGCGACGATTCGGCTCGGTGTCGCGACCGTGTCCGACGATCGCGAGGGCGAGGCGATCGCCGCTGCCGGGGCAGGCGTCATTCCGGCGCTCGCCGCGGATCCGTCGCGCATCTCGAGCGCGGTCGCGGCGCTCACCGGGGACATCGAGCAGGCGCCGAGCGCGGTGAGCGCGATCAAGGTCGACGGCCGGCGCGCCTACGATCTCGTGCGCGAGGGCGAGACCGTCGAGTTGAAGAAGCGGCCGGTGACGGTCCACTCCTTCGAGATCGGCGAACCGAGAATGGCTCGCGCGGTCGGCCCGGGGGGCGAGCCCGTCGACGTGCTCGACATCGACGCCGTGGTCCGATGCTCATCGGGCACCTATATTCGCGCCCTGGCTCGAGACCTGGGCGAGGCGCTCGGCGCGGGCGGCCACCTCACCGCCCTGCGGCGCGACGCGGTCGGCCCGTTCGGAACCGGGGCTGCGGTGAGCATGCAGCAGCTCGCCGACGCCGCGCCCGGAGCCCTCGCCCTGCTCGCACCCGCAGAGGTCGCGGGTCGGCTCTTCCAGGTGCTGCCGCTCACCGAGCAGCAGACCGTCGACCTCGGCCACGGCAAGCGCTTCGATGTCGCGCCGGAGCAGTGCGGCGATGCGAAGCTCGTCGCGGCGATCGCCCCCGACGGACGCCTGATTGGTCTTGTCGCCGTGAAACGCGGTAACGTGCGCGTCGTCACGAACTTCCCGACGGCATAATCGCGGGCATCCCCTGAAAGACTCAGAAACCCAGAGACTCAGAGACTACGGAGAACGAGCACAGCAATGATCACCTGGTTCGCCGTCGCGCTGATCGCGGCCGCGCTGTGCGCCGCGGCCGTGTGCCTCGTCGTCTTCCTGCGCGGGCGCGCCCCCAACGACACCTCGATCGGGTCGACGCTCGTCCTCGGGCTTCTCATGATCGTGCAGATCGTGATCTCGATCGTGGCGCCGCTGGTGGGCAATCATCCGGTCGGCGATCCGCTCGAGTTCTGGATGTATCTCATCACCGCCGCGGTGCTGCCGTTCGGGGCGGCGCTGTGGGCGCTGATCGATCGCCGACGATCCGCCAATCTCGTGCTGATGATCGTCGGGTTCTCGGTCGCGATCATGAGCTACCGCATGCTCGCGATCTGGGGATGACACTCGGGCTGCGCCGATAGGCTGAGCACGTGCAATCTCCAGCGACCGACCCCGATGCGCGACCGACCGCGCGCACGGACGTGCTGGGCCGCGTGCTCATCGTGACGTACCTGATCCTGGCGATCGCGGCGACGATGCGCGCGATCTACCAGCTCGTCTCGAAATTCGATGAGGCGCCGCTCGCGTACTCCCTCTCGGCGCTGTCGGGGGTCGTCTATATCGTGGCGACCGTGGCACTGATCAATCGGCGGGGAATCTGGCGGGGCGCGGCCTGGGCCGCGCTCGCATTCGAGTTCGTGGGAGTGCTCGCAGTCGGCGCGCTCAGCTTCGCGATGCCCGAGCACTTCGCGCACCCGTCGGTCTGGTCGCATTTCGGGCAGGGCTACCTCTTCATCCCGCTGGTGCTGCCCGTGCTCGGAATGCTCTGGCTCTGGAAGCAACGACCGGACGAGGGGGCGGATCGCACCGCCCGGGACCGCCAATTCGTAGGAGGCCGCCCATGATGCGCTATTTCGATTCGATCTCGGAGATCCCCGACGACGCCTTCCCGAACGGGGCCGCCGTGGCGATCGGGAAGTTCGACGGCGTGCACCGCGGGCACCAGGCGCTCATCGCGAGCGCGCGTGCCGCGGCCGAGGCGCAGGGCCTCGAGCCGATCATCTTCACCTTCACCGAGAATCCCGCCCGCCGCCTCGATCCGGCCCGTCACATCGCGCCGATCATGAGCCAGGATCAGCGACTGGAGACCCTGAGGGACGCCGGCATCGCCGCCTGCGTCATGGTGCCCTTCGACGACGAGTTCGCGGCCGTATCGCCCGAGACGTTCATCAAGGAGGTGCTCGTGAAGCGGCTGCGCGCTCGTCGAGTGAGCGTGGGCCCCGACTTCAGGTTCGGACACGGCGCCGCCGGCACGGTGGAACTGCTCGCCGAGATGGGGGAGCAGCTGGGCTTCGTCGTCGACCTCGTCGCAGAGGTGGAAGACCCCGAGATCGGGCCCATCTCGTCGACGCGGGTGCGCGAGGAGATCGGCCGAGGCGAGGTGGCTCTGGCGGCCCGCATGCTGGGGCGCCCGCTCGAAGTGCGCGGCACGGTCGTGCAGGGAGATGCCCGCGGGCGCGAGCTCGGATTCCCCACGGCGAATCTCGGCGGTGGCCTCGAAGGGCTCGTACCGGCGGAGGGCGTGTACGCCGGGTGGGTGCTCCTGGGCGACGAGCGCTTCCAGGCCGCGATCTCGGTGGGCAACAACTCGACGTTCACCCCCGAAGCGGACGTGCGCATCGAGGCGTTCATCCTCGATTTCAGCCGCGACATCTACGGCGAGGCGATCTCGGTGCAGTTCGTGGATCGCATCCGCGGGAACATCACCTTCTCGGGCATGGAGCCCCTCATCGAGCAGATGCATCGGGATGTGGAGCGCGCCCGGGAGATCCTCTCGAACGCGTGAGCGCCGGGAACTCTCGTCGTTCCCTCCGCATCTCTCGACGCTCTCCCCGATACGGATGCTAAACTGATCCCAGGTTCATTGAGAGCGATGATCGAGCCGCCGCGCGATGCGCGTCGTCAGGCCGAACATCCTTTTGGAATCTCGCGGCCTGCAATCGGTCGCGCATCCTTCGATCAGGAGCTTCATGGCAACCAGCACTGCCACGCCGCCCGCAACGACGCAATCCCGTGGGAAGACCTCGGGCGGCCGTTCGACCAGCCGTCGGCACCATACCCATAACGAGGGCATCATTCCGCTGCTCGCTCGCGCCGTGCGAGAGGTCGAAGCCTCCGCTCAGCGCGGCAAGGCGACCCCGGCGAACCGCACTAAGTTCCACGTCATCGCGCTGCTCATGCGCGAGGAGCGCGCCCGTGTGAAGACCGAGGAGGGCGTGAGCGAGAACGAGCGCGCCGAGACGCTCAAGCGCCTGGACGGCGTCGCCGCGATCCTCGCCAAGACCGCGGCCCGGGACACCTCGCTCATCACCCTGCTCGAACCCACCGCGGCCGTCACCGACGCGACCCGACTCCTCAAGCGCAAGATGCTGACGCAGGCGGGCATCGAGGTTCCCGAGGACGACGCCGACGCCGCCCCCGTGCGGAGCTACGTGCCGCCGGAGCTCGCGGAGCGCCAGGTCGTGCCGCCGCGCATCGAGCGCCGCATCGCCGCGAACCCGTTCCTCGCCCCCGATGTCACCCAGACCCAGCGCCCGACCCCGGTCGTGCGACTCGCGAACTGGGAGCTCCTCGGGCCGCTGCTGAAATCCTTCGAGCAGGGCGGCGGGGGAAGCGCCTGCATGGAGCTCCCCGCCCCTCCCGTGCCCGACCGCCTCGCTCCCGCGGGCATGGAGCTGATGCCGCACCAGGCGCGCTTCCTCGCGAGCGTCAGCGCCGGGCACCGCAGCTTCCTGCTTGCCGATGAGCCGGGCCTCGGGAAGACCGCGCAGTCGGTGATCGCCGCCTCGGTCGCGAACGCGTACCCGCTGCTCGTCGTCGTGCCGAACGTCGTGAAGATGAACTGGGCGCGCGAGGTGCAGCGCTGGACGCCGAATCGCCGCGTGACCGTGATCCACGGCGACGGGGACGACATCGACGCCTTCGCGGATGTCTTCGTCGTGAACTACGACATCCTCGACCGCCATCTCAGCTGGATCTCCCGCTTCGGCTTCAGGGGCATGGTCGTCGACGAGGCGCACATGATCAAGAACGTGCAGTCGCAGCGATCGCGCAACGTGCTCGCGATCGCCGACCGCGTTCGCGACCGGGTGCCGGGGGGCCGACCGCTGCTGCTCGCGCTCACCGGTACGCCGCTGATCAACGACATCGACGACTTCCGGGCCATCTGGCGCTTCCTCGGCTGGATCGACGCCGAGAAGCCCGGCCCCGAGCTGCTGGCCGCGCTCGAGTCGAACGGGTACACGCCCGCGGACTCGGCCTTCTACCCGGCGGCGCGGCAGAGCGTCATCGACCTCGGCATCGTGCGTCGCCGCAAGATGGATGTGGCGGCCGACCTGCCTGCGAAGCGCGTGGTCGACCTGCCCGTCGAGCTCGACGGCGATCTCGGCCGCAGCATTCGCGAGGCCGAACGCCAGCTCGCTCAGAAGCTGCTCGCCCGCTTCGATGCGATCCGCGCGGGCCGTCTCGGCCGCGGCATGGGCGACGACGCGATCATGCGCATGGTCTGCGCGCAGGAGCTCGAAGACGCGAACGCCGGTGCGACCGGGATCAACGTCTTCACGATGGTGCGCCAGATCGGCCAGGCGAAGGCGGGCCTCGCGGCCGACTACGCCGCGCAGCTCGCCCGCTCGGTCGGCAAGGTCGTGTTCTTCGCGAAGCACGTCGACGTGATGGATCGGGCCGAGGCGCTCTTCGCGGAGGCCGGGCTGCGCACGGTGTCGATTCGCGGCGATCAGACGGCGGCCTTCCGGCAGACCGAGATCGACGCGTTCAACAACGATCCCGAGGTCGCGATCGCGGTGTGCTCGCTCAGTGCGGCCGGTGTCGGCGTGAACCTGCAGGCCTCCTCGGACGTCGTGCTCGCCGAGCTCAGCTGGACCGATGCCGAGCAGACGCAGGCGATCGACCGCGTGCACCGCATCGGCCAGGAAGAGCCCGTCACCGCGTGGCGCATCGTCGCCGCGCAGACCATCGACGCGAAGATCGCCGAGCTCATCGACTCGAAGGCGGGGCTGGCCGCGCGCGCGCTCGACGGCGCGGAGGTTCGCGACGAGAACGAGGACTCGGTGCAGCTGCTGGCTCTGATGGCCGTGCTCGAGAACGAACTGCGGTCTCGAGGAGAATAGAGGCATGTTCACCACCGAGCAGGCAGGCATTCGAATCGGAGTTCTGTGCTCGGGAGGTGACAGCCCCGGCATGAACGCCGCCATTCGCGGCGCCGTGCTGCGGGGGGTCGATGTGCACGGCTTCGAGATGGTCGGGTACATGGACGGCTGGCGCGGCTTCCACGAGGGCGATCGCGTTCCGTTGAACCGGCTCGCCGTGCGCGGGCTCTCGCCGCGCGGCGGCGTCTTCATCGGAACGAGCCGGGTGCCTCCCTTCGAGGGGCGGCCCGGCGAGGAGATCGACTTCGGGCCGCTGCGGCGACGGATGGCCGAGGACGGGCTCGACGGGCTGATGCTCATCGGGGGCAATGGCACCCAGACGGTGTCGCGCATGCTCGCCGCGGACGGCATCAACGTGATCGGGCTCCCCAAGACGATCGACAACGATCTTGCCGGAACCGATGCGACGTTCGGCTTCGACACCGCGGTCTCCGTGGCCGCCGAGGCGGTGGATCGCCTGCGCACCACGGGCGAATCGCATCGACGTTGCATGGTGCTCGAGGTCATGGGGCGCGATGCGGGGTGGATCGCCCTGCACGCCGGCATGGCCGGCGGCGCGCAGCTGACGCTGATCCCCGAGTTCCCGGAGACCATCGAGCAGGTCTGTGAGTGGGTGCTGAGCGTGAAGAACCGCGGGCGATCCTCGCTCGTGGTCGTCGCCGAGGGATTTCACCTCGCCGGGGGAGCGCGCGTGGTGAGCGACGATCGCGACGAGATGGGGCGCGGCAGGCTCGGGGGCATCGGCCATCTGCTGGCCGAGCTCATCGAGGACGAGACCGGAATCGAGACCCGGGCGACGGTGCTCGGTCATGTGCAGCGCGGCGGCGAGCCGACGGTGTTCGACCGGGTGCTCGCGACGCGATCGGGCATCGCGGCGGCGGATGCGGCTCTGCACGGCGAGTGGGGAACCCTCGCGACGCTCCGCGGCGACCGCATCGAGATGGTGCCCTTCGAGGCGCTGTCGAGCATGACGAAGGTCGTGCCCGAGTCGCGCTACTCGGAGGTGCGGTTGAACTTCGGCTGAGGGCTCACGGCTGAGGATGCACGCCGCGAGGCCTCACGCCGCGAGGCGCTGCTTCACCTCGCCCAGCGAGGGATTGGTGGCCGCACTGCCATCGGGGAAGATCACGGTCGGCACCGTCTGATTGCCGCCGTTGAGCTGCTCGACGAGCTCCGCCGTGCCGGGGGTGTGCTCGATGTCGATCTCGACGTAGCCGATCCCCTCGCTGTCGAGCATCTTCTTCAGCCGCTTGCAGTAGCCGCACCATTCGGTCGAGAACATGGTGATCTGCCCGGCCTCGGGCACGTAGTCGTTGCTCATCTGATCCCCCTTGCGGTTGCTCGCGATACCCTTCGATTCTACGCCCGCGGAGCGCGGGGCCGCGCCTCAGGCGCCTCCCAGATTCCAGCTTGACCCGACCGGGCGATGATTGCGAAGATGAACGAGGGTTTGCCGAGATTTCCGTCCGGTGAATTGCGCTGATTTGTCTCCCGAGGAAAGAAGCCGGTGGAACTCACACTCATCGTGGTGCTCGTCATCGTGCTGGCGCTCTTCTTCGACTTCACCAACGGCTTCCACGACACGGCGAACGCCATGGCGACGCCGATCGCGACCGGCGCCCTCAAACCGCGCACTGCAGTGCTGCTGGCGGCGGTGCTGAACCTCGTCGGCGCGTTCCTGTCGACCGAGGTCGCGAAGACCATCTCGGGCGGGCTCATCAACGAAGGCCCCGGCGGAGTGCTCATCAGTCCGCAGATGATCTTCGCCGGGCTCATAGGGGCGATCGTCTGGAACCTCGTGACCTGGCTCTACGGCCTGCCGTCGAGCTCCTCGCACGCCCTCTTCGGCGGTCTCATCGGCGCGGCGATCGTCGGCATCGGGTTCTCGGCCGTGAACGGCGGCGTGCTGCTGTCGAAGGTCATCATCCCCGCGCTCGCGGCGCCGCTCACCGCGGGCATCGTGGCCTTCACTGCGACGAAGATCGCCTACGGGATCACGCGCCGGCACGACGGCAAGAAGGACGGCCGCGGTCGTTTCCGGTACGCCCAGATCGCCTCGTCGTCGCTCATCGCGCTCGCGCACGGCACCAACGACGCGCAGAAGACGATGGGCGTGATCACGCTGACGCTCGTCGCTGCGGGGATGCAGCCGGCGGGCTCGGGGCCCGAGTTCTGGGTCGTGCTCAGCTGCGCGCTCGCCATCGCCATCGGAACGTACTCCGGCGGCTGGCGGATCATCCGCACCCTCGGCGCGGGGCTCACCCAGGTGAAGCCGGCTCAGGGGTTCGCAGCGGAGACGAGCACGGCCGCGACGATTCTCGCATCGAGCCACCTCGGCTTCGCCCTGTCGACCACCCAGGTCGCCTCGGGCTCGGTCATCGGCTCGGGCCTCGGGCGCCGCGGCTCGACCGTCCGCTGGCGCACCGTGGGCCGTATCGGCCTCGGCTGGCTGTTCACGCTGCCGATCGCGGCCGTGGTCGGC
>JBDIAD010000034.1:0-9356 GCA_039812205.1 Leucobacter sp. | reverse complement strand
GCGTCGACGGCCCCGCCGAAGCGACGTTCGCGATCCACGTAGATCTGAATCGCCCGCCACAGCTCCGCGCGCGAGAAATCCGGCCACAGCGTCTCGAGGAACACGTACTCGGCGTAGGCGGACTGCCAGAGCATGAAGTTGCTCGTGCGCTGCTCGCCGCTGGAGCGCAGGAACAGATCCACCTCCGGCAGCTCGGGCACGTAGAGATGCCGCGCGATCGTGCGCTCGGTGATGCCCTGGGGCGAGAGCCGCCCCTCCGCGACCTCGGTGGCGATACTGCGCACCGCGTCGGTGAGCTCGTTTCGCCCGCCGTAGTTCACGCACATCGTGAGGGTGAGCCCGGTGTTCCTCGCGGTCGCCTGCTCGGATGCGCGCAGCTCCGTGATCACCGATCCCCACAGCCGCGGCTTCCGGCCGGCCCAGCGCATCCGCACGTTCCAGGCGTCGAGCTGCCGGCGTCGACGGCGAAGCGTCTCGCGGTTGAACCCCATGAGGAATCTGACCTCGTCGGGGGAGCGACGCCAGTTCTCGGTGCTGAACGCGTACACGCTCAGATGCGTGACGCCCGCCTGAATGGCGCCGGCGACGACGTCGAGCAGCACCTGCTCGCCCTGGCGATGGCCTTCGACGCGGGGCAGTCCGCGATTGTTCGCCCATCGACCGTTGCCGTCCATGACGATGGCGACGTGCTTCGGGGTGTCCCCGCGAAACACCGGGGGGCGCTCGCCGGTCCAATCGATGGGGACGAGTTCATCCGGTGCGCGGCGCTTGGTCACACCAGTACTGTACTGGCGAGCGGGGCGCATCAGTGCGCCTGCAGGCTTCGCAGGCCGCGCTCGAGGTGGTACTGCGTGTATGCGGCCACGATTCCCGATGCCGGGTTCCGGTAGCGATCCGCGATCCGCATCGCCTCATCCCAATCGCCGCCGAGCAGTGCGGCCAGCAGCGCGATCGATTCGGGGTCGAGTCTCGGAGCCCCGGGCACGCGGCAGTCCTCGCACACCACACCGCCGAGCTGTACCATCACCGTGGTGTGCGGCCCGGGGGCCCCGCATCGCACGCAATCGCCGAATCCCGGCTCCCAACCGGCCGCCGCGATCGCCCGCAGCAGATACCCGTCGCGCACCAGGACGGCGGGAATGCGGGCTTGGGCGAGCGTGCGCAGCGCACCGACGAGCAGCCGATACTGTTCGGGCGCCGGTCCGCCCTCGCTCAGTCGCTCCGCGGTCTCGACCATGACGTTCGCCGCGCGATACCGTTCGTAGTCCTCGCTGATGCGCGGGCCGTACGCTCCGAGGGTCGAGGCCTGCGTGATCGTGTCGAGCGAGCGGCCTTCGTAGAGCTGCAGCTCGGCGACCATGAACGGCTCGAGTCTTGCCCCGAACTTCGACGAGGTGCGCCGCACGCCCTTGGCCGCAGCGCGCAGCAGGCCGCGGCCCAGCGTGAGCAGGGTCACGATGCGGTCGGCCTCGCCCAGCTTCTGCGTGCGAAGCACCACCCCTTGTTCTCGATAGAGCGGCACCTCTCCATTGTCACCGACGGCGACCGGGAATCCTCCGTCCACAGGGGTGAGCCGCGATTCCGGTCGGATGAGAGAATAGACGCATCATGCCTGCACCCACGCTCCTCGGACACGCGCACGAGTCGACACCCGACACCGCGAAGAAATTGCGGATCGGGCCGCTCGAGCTCGACATTCCCGTGGTGCTCGCGCCGATGGCGGGGATCACGAACACCGCGTTCCGCAGACTCTGCCGCGAGTACGGCGCGGGCCTGTACGTGAGCGAGATGATCACCAGCCGGGCGCTGGTAGAGCGCACGCCCGAGTCGCTGCGACTGATCTCGCATCACGAGAGCGAAACGGTGCGCTCCATTCAGCTCTACGGGGTCGACCCGAAGACCGTCGCCGAGGCGGTGCGCTTCCTGGTCGGCGAGAACCGCGCCGACCACATCGACCTGAATTTCGGCTGCCCGGTGCCGAAGGTGACTCGTAAGGGCGGCGGGTCGGCGCTGCCCTGGAAGACCGACCTGTTTCGCGCGATCGTCGAGGGAGCGGTGCGCGCGGCGGGCGATATTCCGCTCACGATCAAGATGCGCAAGGGCATCGACGCCGAGCATCTGACGTTCCTCGATGCGGCGAAGGCGGCCGAGGGGGCGGGCGTCGCGGCGATCGCGCTGCACGGCCGCACTGCGAACGAGTTCTACAGCGGCCAGGCCGACTGGAACTCCATCGCCGAGTTGAAGGCGGCGGTGAGCGATATTCCGGTGCTCGGCAACGGAGACATCTGGAGCGCCGACGATGCGGTGCGGATGATGCGCGAGACGGGCTGCGACGGCGTCGTCGTCGGCCGCGGCTGCCTCGGGCGCCCGTGGCTGTTCGGCGATCTCAGCGCGGCATTCCGCGCGGAGGCCGGGGAGCTCAGCCACGAGCAGGCCCGTGCGAGCCTCGCGCATCCGCCCCTGGGCGAGGTGATGGACGCGCTGCGGCGCCACACCGAGCTCCTCATCGAGTTCTTCGGGGAGGAGAACCGCGCCTGCCGGGACATCCGCAAGCACGTCGCCTGGTACTTCAAGGGGTACGGGGTCGGCGGCGACACGCGACGCGCCCTCGCGATGGTGAACTCGCTCGCCGAGATGGACGAGATCTTCGCGACGATGGATCGCGCCATGCCGTACCCGGGCGAAGACGCCGAGGGGCCGCGCGGCCGCGCGGGTGCGCCGAAGCGCCCCATCCTGCCCGAGGGGTGGCTGCTCAGCCGCGACAGCGCGCACATCGACTTCGCCGAGCTCGCCGAAGCGGAACGGGACGACAGCGGTGGCTGAGGCTCGCGGGCCCGTCGAGCGCACGGAGTACACGGCCCGCGACGAGGAGCGCTTCGTGCCCGAGCAGCACTCGGGGAGCAGGCGCAACTTCGTGCGGGATCGCGCCCGGGTGCTGCACTCGAGCGGCCTGCGCAGACTCGCGGCGAAGACTCAGGTGCTCAGCCCGACCGCGGGAATCGACTTCGCGCGCAATCGGCTCACGCACTCGCTCGAGGTGGCCCAGATCGGGCGGGAGCTGGCGTTCTCCCTCGGTCTCGATGCCGATGTCGTCGATGCGGCGTGCCTCGCGCACGATCTCGGGCATCCGCCGTTCGGGCACAACGGCGAGCGGGCGCTGCACGACTGGATCGAGGGCTTCGGCGGCTTCGAGGGCAATGCGCAGACCCTCCGCCTGCTCTCGCGTCTCGAGCCCAAGCGCTTCACCGACGAGGGGCGGAGCGTGGGGTTGAATCTCACGCGCGCGACGCTCGATGCGAGCTGCAAGTATCCGTGGGCGCGCTCGGACGCCCCTGACGGAGGGGGGAAGTTCGGCTACTTCGCCGATGACGCCGAACTCTTCGCGTGGATGCGCGAGGGAGCCCCGGTCGGGGTCGCGTGCGCCGAGGCGCAGGCGATGGATCTGAGCGATGACATCGCATACTCCGTGCACGATTTCGAGGACGCCGTCGTGGGGGAGTACATCGACCCCGAGATACTCACCTCCCGCGAGGGGCACGCGGTGCTTCTGCAGGCGGTGTCCGACTGGGCGGGCGGGCGCTTCGACGTCGACGAGCTCGGCGCGGCGTTCGACCGGATCACCGAGATGCCGACCTGGCTGCGGAGCTGGGACGGCTCCCGGGCCGATCAGGCCCGGCTCAAGAACTTCACGAGCGACATGATCGGCCGTTTCGCCCGGGCCGCGATCCGGGCGACGCTCACCGCGGCCGACGGCCGCCCGCTCATCCGCTACGGCGGCGACGTCATCGTGCCGCGCGAGGTGCGCGCGGAGATCGCCGTGCTGAAGGGTGTCGTCGCCGCATTCGTCATGGAGATCGGGCGGCGCAAGCCGGCGTACCGCCGGCAGCGCGAGCTGCTGGGCGATCTGCTGGAGACGCTGTGGGAATCCGGCGGCTCCGAGCTCGAACCGGCGTTCGCCGCGGATTTCCGCGATGCCGATTCCGAGGCCGTCGCTCGTCGCGCGATCGTCGATCAGGTCGCCTCCCTCACCGATCAATCCGCCATCGCGTGGCATCGCAGGCTCTGCGATGTTTCCTCCGTGTGATTAACTCTGCATATGGCTGGTCTGATCCGCGCGAGTGACGTCGAAGAGGTCAAGCGTCGCACCGACCTCGCCGATCTCATCGGGGACTACGTCACGCTCAAGCGCGCCGGCGCGGACTCGATGAAGGGACTCTGCCCGTTCCACGACGAGCGCAGCCCGAGCTTCCACGTGCGGCCCGCGCTCGGGTACTACCACTGCTTCGGATGCGGGGAATCGGGTGACGCGATCGCCTTCCTGCAGCGCCTGGATCACGTGACCTTCACCGAGGCGGTCGAGCGCCTCGCGGGCCGGATCGGATACACGCTGAGCTACGAGGAGGGCGGGCAGCGGCGCTCCGAGGGGCCGAATCGGAGCCGGCTGCTCGCGGCCAACCAAGCCGCGGCGAACTACTATCGTCAGCAGCTCGCCGAGCCGGAAGGCGAGCGGGCCCGGGAATTCCTCGCCGAGCGCGGCTTCGACGCCCGAGCATGCGAGCACTTCGGCGTCGGCTACGCGCCGCGCGGCTGGGACGGGCTCTCGAAGCATCTCGCCGCGCAGGGCTTCTCGCCGCAGGAGCTCGTGCTCGCGGGGCTGCTCTCCGAGGGACAGCGCGGAGCGTACGACCGATTCCGGGGGCGGGTGATGTGGCCGATCCGGGACACCGGAGGCCAGGTGCTCGGGTTCGGCGCCCGCAAGCTCTACGAGGACGACAACGGCCCGAAGTACCTCAACACTCCCGAGACCCCCGTGTATCAGAAGTCCCGCGTGCTCTACGGGCTCGATCTCGCCAAGCGCGCGATCTCCCGCGGGCATCGCGCCGTCGTCGTCGAGGGGTACACCGATGTGATGGCGTGCCATCTCGCAGGGGAGGAGGCCGCGGTCGCGACCTGCGGCACGGCCTTCGGGCGGGAGCACATCTCCGTCCTGCGCAGGATCATGGGAGACGACGCGGCGGCGGAGGTCGTCTTCACGTTCGACCCCGATGAAGCCGGGCAGAAGGCGGCGCTTCGCGCGTTCAGCGAAGAGCACCTGTTCAGCGCGCAGACCTATGCGGCGATCGCCCCCGACGGGCTCGATCCAGCGGATCTGCGTCTGCACCGCGGCGACGAAGCGGTGCGCGAGCTCTTCGCTCAGAAGATCCCGCTCTTCGAGTTCGCGCTTCGGCAGTCCATCGCGCGCTTCGACCTCAATTCCGTCGAAGGGCGGCTGTCGGCCCTTCGCGCCGCGGCCCCGATCGTCTCAGAGATCAAGGATCAGGGGCTCCGCTCGGGGTACACGCGCGAACTCGCCCGGATGCTCGCGCTCGACCTTCCCGAAGTGCAGCAGGCCGTGACGGCGAGAAGCGGTGCGCCGGCGCGGGGCGGCCAGCAGCGGAGCACGGCGCCGAATCCGCAGCAGGCGGGCCCCGCGCCGCAGGGCTCCGTGCTCGCATCGCTCCCGACGACGCCCGCGGTGCGACTGGAGCGCGATGCGCTCATGGCGATGCTGCAGCAGGCCCCGGCCGTCGGCGAGGAGCTGCTCGCGCAGGCGGTGACGGCCGAGGTGACCGACCCCACGCTTCGCGTGGTGCGAGACGCCATCGCGGCCGCGCTCCCGAGCTTCGCGGAGCCCGATTTCGTGCAGCGGGTGCGCGCCGAGGCGCCGGTGCAGTACCACGCGGTGATCCAGGAGCTCGCGATCGCGTCGATGCCGTCGCGAAACCTCGAGACGATCGGACGCTACGCCCGCGCGATCGTCGTCTCGCTGCTCGAGCGCGATCTGCTGTCGCTCAAGGCCGAGCTCATGGCGCGGATGCAGCGGATCGGAGACCCCGCCCACCCGGATTCGCGCGTGATCCAGAAGCAGCTCGCCGCGCTGGAGCACGCAAGACGCTCGCTGAGCTCGGAGTAGGGTGGAGTGCTGACCGGGATTGTGGATCGCAGGAAGGGACGCGCGCAGTGGCGATGATCGAACCAGACGGACTCGCCGATCCCGCCGTGCGCGTGTCGGACCTGACGCTCGGCTACCCGGCCCACGCCGGCGGCGTCGCGCACAACGCCATCGAGGGCGTCGAATTCTCGGTGCGCCGCGGAGAGGTGCGCGCGGTCCTCGGGGAGAGCGGATCGGGGAAGTCCTCGCTCCTGCAGTTCCTCGCCGGCCACGGCAAGACCGCCGGTGATCGAAAGGCGCGACTGCGGGTGCTCAGCGGCGACGCGACCGTGCTCGGCATGCCGATGCGCCGGGCGCGCAAGCGCGGGCTCCTGAGACTCACCGCCCACGTCGGCTTTCTCGCGCAGGGCGCCGCGGCCTCGCTTCCCGCCGAGATGAATGTCGGCGACATCCTGATGCAGCCCATCACCGAGCGGATGAAGGACTTCGACCGCGGTCAGGTCGGGGAGCGGATCGCTCAGATGATGGATACGCTCGGGCTTCCGCTCACCAAGCTGCAGGAATACCCCTACGAGCTCTCGAAGGGTCAGCGCCAGAGGGTGGCGGTGATCCGCTCCCTGATCCTGGAGCCGTCCGTGTACCTCGCCGACGAGCCGACGCTCGGGGTCGATGCGACGGGGCGCCCCGGGATCGTGGAGCTGCTGCGCTGGTACCACGAGCGCAGCGGTGCCGCGATGATCCTGGTGAGTCACGACATCGCGATGCTCGAGGCCATCGTCGACGAGGTGCTCGTCATGCAGCAGGGGCGTCTGGTGGGCGAGGGGCACATCAACGAGATCTTCAGGAATGAGGATCACAGCTACGTGCGGCAGCTCGCGCAGGCCCTGCGCGCGACGGCGTACGACGAAATCGCCGATTAGCGCGGCCGATTTGCGGGCGCTTTTCGCTCACTGATACAGTTGACGCCGTTGCCTCGTGCAATGATCCCCTGTAGCTCAGTTGGCAGAGCGCTTGACTGTTAATCAGGATGTCGCTGGTTCGAGCCCAGCCGGGGGAGCAAAACCCTCATCGTTCGATGAGGGTTTTCGCGAATGGTTCGCCGTTTGCGGGGATGTAGCTCAATGGTAGAGCCTCAGTCTTCCAAACTGATTACGCGGGTTCGATTCCCGTCATCCCCTCGGTTCGCGGCAATGCCGCTCGCACGGGGTCTCCGGGAATCCCCGAGAACCCGGAACCGGGCTGCGCCCGGCGCCATCGCCGCGCGACGCGGTGCGTCGCTTCGAGCGGCTGGGCGGGGTTCGATTCCCGTCATCCCCTCCGTTTCACGGCGATGCCGTTTCGGCCGTTGCGCCCGTTCCGTAGAATTCTCTGGGAGCCTGAACCGGGCCGTGAATTCCGCTACACTTGCAGGGTTGTCTGCTTGCGGGGCGTAGCTCAGCTTGGCTAGAGCGCCCGCTTTGGGAGCGGGAGGTCGCAGGTTCGAATCCTGTCGCCCCGACTCGGGTACGCGCCCGAGGGCATCAACAGACGCACACATCAGATATTGAGAGGCCGACTTGCCCAAGACAATTGCTGAAAAGCTCACGCCGACACGAGTGAAGCTGACCGTCGCTGTCACCATCGACGAGCTCGAGCCGCACCTCAAGCAGGCATACAAGACGATCTCGAGCGAGGCATCGATCCCGGGCTTCCGCAAGGGGCACGTGCCGGCCGCGATCATCGATCAGCGCATCGGTCGCGAGGCGGTCATCCAGCAGGCCGTGAACGACTCGCTCGACTCTTTCTTCCAGGCGGCGCTCGCCGAGACCGAGACCCGTCCCATGGGCCGCCCGACGGCGGACGTCGAGGAGTGGCTCGACGTGCAGGATCCCACGAGCGAGCTCAAGCTCGTCTTCGAGGTCGAGGCTCGCCCCGAGTTCGAGGTTCCGAAGTACGACGGCATCGAGATCGTCGTCGATGACGCCGAGGTCGACGACGAGGCGGTCGAGGCCGAGCTCACACGTCTGCGCGAGCGCTTCGGCACGCTGAAGACCGTCGAGCGCGCGGCTGCCAAGGGCGACTTCGTCGAGCTCGATCTGGTCGCCCGAATCGACGGCAAGGATGTGGATCAGGCCGACGGCGTGTCCTACGAGCTGGGCTCGGGCAACATGCTGGCCGGTCTCGACGACGCGATCGAGACGCTCACCGCCGGCGAGTCCACCACCTTCACCTCGCAGCTGCTCGGCGGCGAGTACGAGGGGCAGGACGCCGAGGTCGAGGTGTCGATCACCGCGGTGAAGGAGCGGGAGCTCGCCGAGGCCGACGACGACTTCGCCCAGCTCGCGAGCGAGTTCGACACCATCGACGAGCTGCGGGAGAACCTCGGGCAGCAGGTCGGTCGCGCGGCCGTCTTCGGCCAGGGCCGACAGGCTCGCGACATCTTCACCGAGAAGCTCATCGAGCAGGCCGGGATCCCGATCTCCGAGGAGCTCGTCGAGGAGGAGGTGCACCGTCACCTCGAGAGCGAAGGCCGGCTCGAAGACGATGAGCACCGCGACGAGGTGCGCAAGGCCACCGAGCAGCAGATCGCCATGCAGCTGCTGCTCGACGCGATCGCCGAGGCCGAGAACGTGCAGCCGACTCAGAACGAGCTCTCGCAGTACATCTTCCAGTCCGCGCAGCAGTACGGCATGGATCCGACGCAGTTCCTCCAGGCCGTGACCCAGGGCGGCCAGATGGGCATGATCCTCGGAGAGGTGACGCGCAACAAGACGCTCGCCGTCGCGCTGTCCAAGGCGAAGGTCGTCGACAAGAGCGGCAACGCCGTCGACATCTCCGAGTTCACCGCGGTCGATGAGGCCCCGGTCGCCGACGAGGCCGATGAGTCGGTCGAGGAGAGCTCGGACGAGAAGTAGCGGTCGGAGATCCTCCAGGAGAATCCCTCGCGGGCCGTTCCGCGGGGGATTCTCCGTCTCCGGGCACGCCCAGGGCGAACATCGGTTTTTCGATCCGTCGGAATCGGTAGCCTCGTAGCAGGCACAAGTCGAAGGAGTGCATATGGCCGAGCAAACGCCGCCGAACAGCGTGTTCGAGCGACTGTTGAAAGATCGCATCATCTGGCTGGGAAGCGAGGTGCGCGATGACAACGCCAATGAGATCTGCGCGAAGATCCTGCTGCTCGCGGCGGAGGATCCCGAGGCCGACATCTACCTGTACATCAACTCGCCCGGCGGGTCCATCACCGCGGGCATGGCCATTTTCGACACGATGAGCTTCGTTCCCAACGACATCGTCACCGTCGGCATCGGCATGGCCGCTTCGATGGGGCAGTTCCTGCTCTCGGCGGGCACGAAGGGCAAGCGCTACATCACGCCGAACGCCCGAGTGCTGCTGCACCAGCCGCATGGCGGCTTCGGCGGCACCGCGAGCGATATTCAGACCCAGG
>JBDIAD010000033.1:0-9419 GCA_039812205.1 Leucobacter sp. | reverse complement strand
CCCACTGGGAGGACTTCGACGTGCAGATGTACCCGACCGACCGCGTGCTCGACGCCCTGCACCGCATCAAGTGGGATCAGGACGGCTCGCTGAGCTTCCGCCGCTCGTGCGCCCACGGCATCTGCGGCTCCGACGCGATGCGCATCAACGGCCGCAACCGTCTCGCGTGCAAGACGCTGGTGAAGGATCTCGACATCTCGAAGCCGGTCTACGTCGAGGCGATCAAGGGCCTGCCGCTCGAGAAGGATCTGATCGTCGACATGGAGCCGTTCTTCGCGGCGTACCGCGCGGTGAACCCGTTCCTGATGTCGAGCTCGGCGCCCGAGGCCGGCAAGGAGCGGCTGCAGTCCGCCGAGGATCGCGAGCGCTTCGACGACACGACCAAGTGCATCCTGTGCGCGGCGTGCACGACCTCGTGCCCCGTGTTCTGGACGGACGGCCAGTACTTCGGGCCGGCGGCGATCGTGAACGCGCACCGCTTCATCTTCGACTCGCGCGACGACTCGGCGCAGGTCCGCCTCGACATCCTGAACGACAAGGAAGGCGTGTGGCGCTGCCGCACCACCTTCAACTGCACCGATGCGTGCCCGCGCGGCATCCAGATCACCAAGGCGATCGCCGAGGTGAAGTCCGTGATCCGCAGCGGCAAGGTGAAGTAGGTTCTTACCCCGGCTACACTCGGCATATGACGAAGCCCCGCGACTCCGAAGCGAGCCACGGGGCTTCATCGTTTCACGGCGAGATCGTCGACGCGAGCCCGCGGCCGCGCTCGCGCTCGTCGGCCGCGGCCGCGCTCGCCGAGCAGGGGCGCGAGCGCTGGGCGTGGCTGCAGCGCACCCGGGTGATGCGCACCTTCTCCCACTTCACCGACGTCGGCGGCGGCGTGCTCGCCGCCGGCATGAGCTATCAGGCCCTCTTCGCGGTCTTCGCGGCGCTGTGGCTCGGCTTCGGGCTCTTCGGCCTGCTGCTGGGCAGCCGGCCGGAGCTGCTCGACACCCTCATCGATCAGATCAATCTCTTCGTGCCCGGACTCATCGGCGACAGCGGCGAACTGGTCGACCCCGAAGAGCTGCTCGGGATCCACGGCTCCAACTGGATGAGCGGCATCGGCGGTATCGCGCTCATCTGGGTGATGCTCAACTGGTTCACCGGCACCCGACGCGCGATCCGCATCATCTTCGGGCTCGACGTGAAGCAGTATCGCAATGCAGTGCTGCTGAAGCTCCGCGACCTGGTGCTGGCGATCATCTTCGGCCTCGCGATCCTCGTTTCGGCCGGTCTCACGGTACTGAGCTCGAACCTCACGGCGCAGATCTTCGAGTGGTTCGGGTGGGATGATCGCAACTGGCTCTTCAGCTCCGTCGGCACGCTCGCCCGCTACGGCGCGGTGTACGTCTTCGACGTGCTCGTGCTCATGGCGATGCACCGCTATCTCGCCGAGGTGCGGGTGGGGCGTCTGCGCCTGCTCGCCGGCTGCGCCCTCGGCGGCGCGGCGCTGCTCGGGTTGAAGATCCTGGGGGCCTCCCTGCTCGGCGGCGCATCGAGCAACTTCCTGCTCGCCTCGTTCGCGGTGCTGATCGGCGTGCTGATCTGGTTCAACTTCATCTGCCGGGTGCTGCTGCTCACGGCGGCGTGGATCGCGACCGGCGCCGACCGCATGCTCGGGCTGCCGGTCGGGAACGCGAGCTTCACACGTTCGATTCTCGGGTAGCGCGAACGATCGCGAGCGTCAGTCCGCCGCGGCGATCGCAGCGATCGCCCTCGGCAGGGCTTCGGCGACGTCGAGTGCGGTGATGGGGCGAAGCTCGCCCGGTCCGGACGCGATGCGTGCGGCGGTGTCGTGGATCAATGCGGCGCTCGCGCCGAGACGTCCGAGAAGTTCGGCGTCGACGGGGACCGTTGCCGCGCAGCATGCCGCGAGTGCGCCGAGTACGCCCGCGAGAACGTCTCCGGTGCCGGCGGTCGCGAGCCACGGCGTCGCCGGGTCGATCGCGGTCGCCCATCCGGCGGGGGTCGCCGCGACGGTCAGCGACCCCTTCAAGAGGACCGCGACCCCGAGGCGCGCCGCGAGCGTGCGCGCGGCGCCGACGAGAGCGGCCGCCTCCGGCATCCGAGCGCGATCCGCACCCCACCCCGCGGGCAGAGCGCCCTCGTCGAACACCTCGCGCCAGAGCGCGAGGAACTCGCCGCGGTGCGGGGTGATGATCGTCGCCGCACGCGGTCGATCGGCGCGCACGACGAGATCGAGCGCGCCCGCATCGAGCACCACGGGAGCCTCGCCGTCGAGCAGTCGCGCGATCCACTCCCGCTCGGCGAAACTGCGGGTCGCGGTCTCGGTGCCCGAGCCGGCGAGCCAGGCCGACACACGCGAATGCGACGCGAACGGGTCGGCGATCACGGTCTCGGGGCGCGCGGCGAGCACGGCCGCGGCGACGCCGGGCAGGCCGTGCACGGGCGGAGCCTCATCGATCGGCGGGACGAACCGCAGCAGGCCGAGGCCGGTGCGCCAGGCGGCTTGCACGCCGAGCACGGCCGCGCCGGGGTATCGCGCCGACCCGGTGCGCACCCCGAGCACGCCGCGCGAGTACTTGTCGCTCGTCGCCTGCGGGCGCATCAGGAGTTCGCGGCTTTCCGCCGCCGTCCACTCCCGGGGGCCGTCGCTCGCAGGCATCGTCACCGCCCCCGCACTCGATCGATCGCCGCGCGCACCGCCCGTTCGAGCGGCTGCAAAGCGGCCTCGGCCGTCGCGCGCCGCTCGTCGACCGAACCCTCGTGGGCGCAGAAGTCGAGATACACCTTGAGCTTGGGCTCCGTACCGCTCGGGCGCACCATGACGCGCGAACCGCCCTCGAGCCCGAAGCACAGCACATCGGCCGGCACCGCCGCCGCCCCGGGCACGCTCAGATCGACCAGCTCGGCGACGCGCACCCCGGCGAACTCCGCGGGCGGCTCGGCGCGGAGCCCGGCGGTGATGCCCGACACCTCGATCGACGAATCCAGGCGCAGCACGACCTGCCTGCTCGCGAAATGGCCGAAGCGTGCGCTCGCCTCATCCAGACGATCCCACAGGGTGCGCCCCTCCCCGTGCAGCTCGACGACCATGGCGTACGCCTCGAGCGCCGCCGAGATCCCGTCCTTGTCGCGCAGCACCTGCGGGTTGCTGAGGTACCCGAGCGACTCCTCGAAGCCGAAGACGAGCCCCGGAATGCGCGACACCCACTTGAAGCCCGAAAGCGTCTCGTGATGAGCGAGCCCGTGGGTCTCGGCGACCGCGCGGAGCGCCGGCGAGCTCACGAGCGTGTTCCCGAGCGCCCCGCACGGCGCGCGGCCCTCAGCGGCGGCGCGGGCGACCTCGCGCTCCGCCGCGCGCCACCCGAGCAGGAGCCCCAGCTCGTTGCCGGTGAGACGGCGGTACTCGCCGCCGAGCGCAGGGTCGGGGGCGGCGATCGCGAGCCGATCCGCATCCGGATCCTGCGCGATCACCACATGCGCGCCGCGCGCGCGGGCGGACGCGAACGCGAGATCGAGCGATCCCGCCTCCTCGGGATTCGGATAGGGGAGTGTCGGAAAGCGGCCATCGGGGGCATCCTGCTCGTGCACCCGATGCGGTTCGGGGAGTCCGGCCGCCGCGAAGATGCGCGCCGTGAGCGCGCTGCCGACCCCGTGCATCGCGGTGTAGACCGCTACGAAACCAGCCGTGGCAGCTGCCGAGCCCGAGCCCGACCACGGCAGCGATTCGAGCGTCTGCGCCACATACGCGTCGGTGAGATCGCCGCCGGCGAGGGCGTAGTCGTCGGAGCGCGGAATCTCGGCGAACGGGACCCGCGCGGCGGCCTCGATGAGCGCCGCGATGCGCTGATCCTCGGGCGCCGTCACCTGGGAGCCGCGATCCGCGTCACCCAGGTACACCTTGTAGCCGTTGTCCTGCGGCGGGTTGTGGCTCGCGGTGATCATGACCCCGGCGGAGAACCCCCGCTGCGCGACGGCGAACGCGGTGAGCGGTGTCGGGGACGGGCCCGGGATCAGCGTCACGGCGAGCCCCGCGCCGGCGAGCACGCGGGCGGTCTCACGGGCGAATGGCTCGCTGTTCACCCGCGCATCGAATCCGACGATGACGGATGGCGGATCGGTGCACTCGCCGCGCGCTGCGCGCTGCCGGAGATACGCGGCGAACCCGGCGCTGCTCTGCCCGACGACGACCCGGTTCATGCGCCTCGGGCCGGCGCCCAGGCGGGCGCGGAGGCCGGCGGTGCCGAAGGCGAGGCGTCCCGAGAACGCATCGGCGAGGGTCTCGCTCGCGACGGCGTCGCCGCCTACGGCCGCCGCGAGCAGCGCGCTCGCCTCGGCGCGGGTCTCGGGATCGGGGTCCGCTTCGATCCACCCCTGCACGCGAGCCCGAAGCTCCGCAAACCCCTCGTGCGCCGTCATCTGCTCACGCTACCACTGAGGGCGGGCGGCAGCGCTGAGGGCGAACATCGTGCCGGGATTCGGGGCGGGCACGTAGAGTGGCCGCATGGCAACGACGGAACTCACCCTTGAAACCTTCCCCGAGACGGTCAGCGGCGACGGGATCGTGCTCGTCGACTTCTGGGCCGCGTGGTGCGGACCGTGCCGCGCGTTCGCGCCCGTGTTCGAGGCCGCGAGCGAGACGCACGCCGACATCACCTTCGCGAAGGTGGACACCGAGGCGCAGCAGCAGCTCGCGGCGATGTTCCGCATCACCTCGATCCCGACCCTCATGATCTTCCGCGACGGCGTCATCGTGTACGCGCAGCCCGGGGCGCTCCCGGCGCCGCACCTGGAGGAGGTGATCGCCGCGACGCGCGGCCTCGACATGGACGAGGTGCGCAAGGAGATCGAGGCGCAGCAGGCGGCGGCCCGGGAAGCGGCGCAGGGTTAGAGGCCGCACCCGGCCCCCGTGCCGGAGTACGCTGGTTCCGAAGACGCGGAAGCATCGCGAAGGAGAGCATCATGTGCAGTCGAGTGGCCTGCGAGACCTGCGGAAAGCCGAGCTGGGTCGGTTGCGGCGAGCATATCGAGGAGGCGCTGGCCGGCGTCGCCCCGGCGGATCGCTGCGTGTGCCCGCGCTGAGTCGCGCACTCATCAGAATGCCGAGCCCGCGCGGCTCACGATGATGTCGTGAGCCGGATCTCGAACTCGCGAGAGCGGTCCCACGGCTCGCTCCAGCCGACCCCGTCGAAGACGCTCGCCAGCAGCATACCGGTGAAGCCCCAGACGATGCGGCCGCCGAAGCGCGGCGAGAGCTCGAAGGCGGCGCCCCGGTAGGTGTCGGTCTCGGTGCGCAGCAGCGACATTCCGCGCGCGGCCGGGTCGAGCAGCTCGGCGACGGGGACGCGGAAGACCTCCACCGACTCCGAGTGATCCGCCGCCACCACGCTCGGCATGCGCCACCAGCCGATCACCGGGGTGACGAGGTTGTTGCTCACCGGGATGTGCACGGGCGGGAGCGTTCCGAGCACGTCGACGCCGCTCGGGTCGACGCCCGTCTCCTCTCGCGCCTCGCGCAGGGCCGTCGCGGTGAGATCCGCATCCTCCGGCTCGAATCCGCCGCCGGGGAACGCGATCTGGCCGGGATGGTGCCGCATGGTGTCGGCGCGGCGCGTGAGCAGCACGTCGAGATCGGCGGGCACCGCGGCATGCGCGCGATCGGCCGGCACGGAATCGAGCGCGCCGAAGAGGATCAGTACGGATGAGGTGCGGATCGGCTGATCCGATGGCAGGCCCTGCGTCGTGTAGGCGACGCCGAAGCCCTCCCGCAGCGCGGTTTCGAGCTGCGCGCGTGCGCCGTTTCCGGGAATCGCCATGCCTCCAGGCTATCCCTCGGCCAGGAGATCCCCGATTCCCTGCGGGACCCGCTGCGAGCGGGCCCAGGGGTTGCGCTCCCGGCGCTCCACCCGGCGGACCCGCTCCGTCTCCTCTGCGCGCACGGCCATGAGCACCGCGACGACGGCGGCCTTCTCGGCATCGCTCAGATGGCGCGTGGCGAAGGTGAAACCCTCGCTGTGCAGCGCCGGGTCGGGGTGCGGGGACTCCTCGCGCTTCGCGGCGTCGCGGGCCGCGGCGTCGGGCGGCAGCTGCTGGCTCTCAGGCACGGAGGTCTCGTTTCAGTCGCTCGGTTCGGATACTCGGGTTCGCGTCAGAGCGGGATGTTCCCGTGCTTCTTCGCCGGCTGCTCGGTGCGCTTGCCGCGCAGGCCCCGAAGCGCCTTGATCACCGCGAGGCGCGTGCCGGCGGGCTCGAGCACGTTGTCGAGCTCACCGCGCTCGGCCGCGAGGAACGGGGAGGTGACCTCGGCGTTGTACTTCGCGGTGAGCTCGGCGCGCAGCGCCTCCACGTCGCGCCCTTCGGCCTGGGCGGCCGCCAGCTCCTTGCGGTAGAGGATGTTCACGGCACCGGCACCGCCCATCACGGCGATCTCGGCGGTCGGCCACGCGATGTTGAAGTCGGCGCCCATCTGCTTGGAGCCCATCACGATGTAGGCGCCGCCGTAGGCCTTGCGCGTGATGATCGTGACGAGGGGCACCGTCGCTTCGGCGTAGGCGTACAGCAGCTTCGCACCGCGGCGGATGACGCCGTTGAACTCCTGCTCGGTGCCCGGCAGGTAGCCGGGCACGTCCACGAGCGTGAGGATCGGGATCGAGAAGGCGTCGCAGAAGCGCACGAAGCGCGCGGCCTTCTCGCTCGCGTCGATGTTGAGCGTGCCGGCCATCTGCGCGGGCTGATTCGCGATCACGCCCACCGTGCGGCCCTCGACGCGGCCGAAGCCGATGAGGATATTGGGCGCGAACAGCGGCTGCACCTCGAGGAAGTCGCCGGAGTCGAGAATCGCCTCGATCACGACCTTCATGTCGTAGGGCTGGTTCGGGCTGTCGGGAATGACCGTGTTGAGCTTGCGGTCGGCGTCGGTGATCTCGTACGCCGTGTCGGTGTCGTAGATCGGCGACTCCGCGAGGTTGTTGTCGGGCAGGTAGCTCACGAGCGTGCGCGCGTAGTCGAGGGCGTCGAGCTCGTCCTGCGCGAGGTAGTGCGCGACGCCGCTCGTCTTGTTGTGGGTGAGCGCGCCGCCGAGCTCCTCGAAGCCGACCTCCTCGCCGGTGACCGTCTTGATGACGTCGGGGCCGGTGACGAACATGTGGCTGGTCTTGTCGACCATGATCACGAAGTCGGTGAGTGCGGGGGGGTAGACCGCGCCGCCGGCCGAGGGGCCCATGACGATCGAGATCTGCGGGATGACGCCCGAGCACATGGTGTTCAGGCGGAAGATCTTCGCGTAGTTCGAGAGCGCGACCACGCCCTCCTGAATGCGGGCGCCGCCCGAGTCGAGGATGCCGAGCAGGGGGGCGCCGGTCTTCAGCGCGAACTCCATCGCCTTCACGATCTTCTCGCCGGCGACCTCGCCGAGCGAGCCGCCGAAGGTCGTGAAGTCCTGCGAGAAGACGACAACCTGGCGGCCGTGGATCGTGCCCGCACCGGTCACCACCGAATCGCCGAAGGGGCGGCTGCGTTCCATGCCGAAGCCCTGCGTGCGATGGCGCACCCACTTGTCGAACTCGACGAAGGAGCCCGGATCGAGCAGCGCGCTGATGCGCTCGCGCGCGGTCATCTTGTCGCGCGCGTGCTGCTTCTCGGCGGCCGCGGCGTCTCGATCGCCCACCGCCGCCTGGTACATCCGCCGATGATCGGCGATCTTGCCAGCGGTCGTGGTGGCGACGGTATCTGCGATTTCTGAGGTCACGAGAGTCAGCCTAGCGCGAGGGGCAGGGGAAAAGTCAGAGGCTTTCGATAAAGGAATCAGCGTTTCATGTGGCGATTCCGCTAGCCGCGGCGGATCAGCGCGGTGGCGATCGCGGCGAGGCCCTCGCCGCGGCCGGTGAAGCCGAGACCGTCGGTCGTGGTCGCCGCGATGCTCACCGGTGCGCCGACGATCTCGGCGAGCCGCCGCTGGGCCTCCTCCCTGCGGGGAGCGAGCTTCGGGCGCACCCCGATCAGCTGCACGGACACGTTCATCGGCTCCCAGCCCGAATCGCGCAGCCGCGCGAGCGCGAGCGCGATGAACTCGGCGCTGTCGGCGTCGCGCGTATCGGCGCGATCCACCCCGACGAGCGAGCCGATGTCGCCGAGCCCCGCCGCCGCGAGCAGCGCATCGACGATGGCGTGACAGGCGACGTCGCCGTCGCTGTGCCCGGACAGGCCCGGCTCACCGGGCCAGTGGAGCCCCGCGAGTCGGAGGGGGCGATCCGCCGCGTAGGCGTGCACATCGGTGCCCGTGCCCACGCGCAGCTCGGGGAGGGAGTCGTCGCTCATGCGCGCTCACCGCCCAGCAGTCCCTCGAGCATGCGGAGGTCGTCGGGGACGGTGAGCTTGTGCGACCGGGCGCTCCCCGCGATCGTGCGGACGGCGCCGCCGGCGCGCTGCACGAGCTCCGCGTCGTCGGTGGGAATGTCGACGTCGCTCGCCGGTGCGGTGTGCGCGGCCGTGTGCGCGGCGGCGAGCGTGTCGCGCGGGAATCCCTGCGGAGTCTGCACGGCGACGAGCTCGTCGCGGGGCACGGTCGCGGTGACGATGCCGAGCTCGGTGACGCGCTTCATCGTGTCCGTCACGGGGAGCACCGGGATCACGGCGTCACCGCTCCGGCGCACCGCCTGCACGACGCGCTCGAACACCTCGACGGGAGCGAGCGGGCGGGCGGCGTCGTGCACGAGCACGGTGCGCACCGAATCGTGGAGCGCGTCGAGGCCGAAGCGCACGGACTCGTGGCGCTCGCGGCCGCCGTGGGCGACCGAGACGGTCCAGTGGTCGGGGATGTCGCACTCGGCGACCGCCTCGAGCGCCTGCGCCGCGTGATCGCCCGGGACGACGAGGACGAGCTGACCGGGCTCGCCGATGCTCGTCACGGTGCGGATCGCGTGCTCGATGAGCGTGCGCCCGCCCAGCTGCACGAACGCCTTGGGCATGCCCGCGCCGAGCCGTTCGCCGCTGCCGGCGGCTACGACGATGACGCCCAGATCGGTGGCGCTGTGCGGCGTGATCATCATGCCCCTATTGTGGCACCGCGCCTCGCGTTCGGAAGCGCTGACCCGCTAGGAGGCGAGCACCTCGTCGAGCACGAGCGACGCCTGCTCCTCGTCGGTCTTCTTCGCAAGCGCGAGCTCCGAGACGAGGATCTGGCGCGCCTTCGCGAGCATGCGCTTCTCGCCGGCCGACAGCGAGCGCACCTCCTGGTCGCGGCGCCACAGGTCGCGCACGACCTCGCTCACCTTGATGACGTCGCCCGAGGCGAGCTTCTCGAGGTTCGCCTTGTAGCGGCGGGACCAGTTGGTCGGCTCCTCGGTGAAGGGTGCGCGCAGCACCTCGAAGACGTTCTTGAGGCCGTCTTGATCGATGACGTCGCGCACGCC
>JBDIAD010000032.1:0-9526 GCA_039812205.1 Leucobacter sp. | reverse complement strand
GCGATGCGAAGATCGCGCCCGACGGCGACGCCGAGGTCGGCGACGTCTCGGGCGTGCGCGTACCGATGTGCCCGGTGTGCGGCGGAATGCTGCGGCCCGACGTCGTCTACTTCGGCGAGCATGTGCCGGCCCCGGTATTCGCGCAGGCCGAGGCGATCGTGGCGGAGGCGTCGTCGCTCATCGTGGTGGGGTCGTCGCTCGCGGTGAACACCGGCATTCGCCTCGTGCATCGCGCGGAGGCGCGGGGGATCCCGCTCGCAGTGATCAACCGCGGGCCGACCACGATCGACCAGCGCCCGTCACTGCGCGTACGGATCGACGACGGCACCACCGAGACGCTCACGGCGCTCGCCGCCCGGCTCGGCGCCTACGCGTAGGGCGCACGCCGCCCCGCCCCGTGCGGCGGGTTACCACCCGTAGGCAGGTTGCGACCCGTGCGGGGGTGCGACCCCCGGCGCACAGATGGTGGCTTGGTTGTGACGACGAGGATGCCATCTGCTTGCCGAGGGTCGCAAGCACGGCGCGATCAGTGCCCGCGGGCGATCCACTCCTCGAGATGCGGCTTCTCGGCCCCGATCGTCGTCGAGTCGCCGTGGCCGGTGTGCACCGCGGTCGCCTCTGGGAGCGTCAGCAGCTTCGTCGCGATCGACTCGATGATCGTCGGGAAGTCGCTGTACGAGCGCCCCGTCGCACCCGGCCCGCCCTGGAAGAGCGTGTCTCCGGTGAACACCGCGCCGAGGTCGGCCGCGACGAAGCACGTCGATCCGGGTGAGTGCCCCGGCGTGTGCACGGCGCTCAGCACGATTCCCGCAACGGTGAAGGCGTCGCCATCGGCGAGCTCGGCGGGCGCACCCGATCCCGCCCCCTCGGCGTCGCCGTAGACGGTCTCCCACAGCATCCGGTCCCCCGGGTGCAGGTAGAGCGGGGCCCCGAGCAGATCGGCCGCCTCGCGGGCCGCGCCGATGTGGTCGTCGTGGCCGTGGGTGAGCAGCACCGCGACCGTGCGGCGTCCGTCGACCGCTCGCGCCACCGCGGCCGCGTCGTGGGCGGGATCGATCACGACGACCTCGGAGTCGTCGCCCACGATCCAAACGTTGTTGTCGACCTCCCAGGTGCCGCCGTCGAGCGAGAACGTGCCGCTCGTGACGAGCTTCTCGATGCGCGCGGTCATCACAGCACCACCACCGAGCGCAGCACGGTGCCGCCGGCCATCTTGTCGAAGGCGGCCTGCACATCGCCGAGCGCGATCCGCTCGGTCACGAAGCCCTCGAGGTCGAGACGGCCCAGCTTGTACTGCTCGATGAGCATCGTGAAGTCACGGGTGGGCAGGCAGTCGCCGTACCACGACGACTTCAGCGATCCGCCGCGACCGAAGACGTCGAGCAGCGGCAGTTCGAGCGTCATCTCGGGCGTCGGCACGCCCACGAGCACCACGCGACCGGCGAGATCGCGCGCGTAGAACGCCTGCGTGTAGGTCTCGGGGCGGCCGACCGCGTCGATCACGACGTCGGCGCCGAAGCCGCCGGTGAGCGACCGGATCGCCTCGACCGGGTCGGTGCCCCGCGAGTTCACGACGTGCGTCGCGCCGAAGCGCCTCGCCTGCTCGAGCTTCGCGTCATCGATGTCGACCGCGATGATGGTCGTCGCCCCCGCGAGCTGCGCGCCGGCGATCGCAGCCGTACCGACACCGCCGCAGCCGATCACGGCGACCGATTCGCCGCGCTGCACCTCGCCGGTGTTGATGGCGGCTCCGATGCCGGCCATGATGCCGCAACCCAGCAGGCCGACGGCCGCGGCGTCGGATTCCTCGTCGATCTTCGTGCACTGCCCCGCGGCGACGAGCGTCTTCTCGGCGAAGCTGCCGATGCCGAGCGCCGCCGAGAGCTCCGTGCCGTCCTCGAGCGTCATCTTCTGCGTCGCGTTGTGCGTCGCGAAGCAGTACTGGGGCTGCCCCTTCTTGCAGGCGCGGCACTGCCCGCACACGGCGCGCCAGTTCAGGATCACCCGGTCGCCGACGGCGACCTCCGTGACCCCCGGGCCGACGACCGCGACGCGCGCGGTCGATTCGTGCCCGAGCAAGTAGGGGAACTCGTCTCCGATGCCGCCCTGCTGGTAGTGGTAGTCGGTGTGGCAGACTCCGCAGCTGAGCACGTCGACGACGACCTCGCCCGGCCCGGGCTCCGGAACGATGATCGTCTCGATCGTCGCCGGGGCGTTCTTCGCGCGTACGACGACGCCCTGAACTCGATACACCATCTGTGATCCTTCCTGACGCCCGCTTCTCGCGGGCCCGCTAGTCCTCGCGACTGATGCGGATCATCTCGTCGCGCGGCACGACCTTGATGCGCTGACGCCCCTCCGGCTCTCCGAGCGACATCTCGTGAGCATCGAGCCGGTGCCACCCCTCGATCGTCGTGTACGGCACCTCGCGCTCGGCGAGGAGCGCCGGAATGGCCGCGGCATCGGGCTCGGCCGGCTGCCACCAGGAGTCCCGATCCGCCAGCAGGCACTCGAGCGTCTCCATGGCGTCGCTCTTCGTGTGACCGATGAGGCCGACCGGGCCGCGCTTGATCCAGCCGGTCGCGTACATGCCGGGCACGTGCCGCCCGTCGAGACCGAGCACGCGCCCCTGCTCGTTCGGGATCACTCCGCGCGTCTCGTCGAAGGGGATCTCGTCGAGCGGCGAGCTGAAGTAGCCGACCGCGCGATAGAGAGCGCCGAGCGGCACGATCTCGAATTCGCCCGTGTCGATGATGCCGCCGCGCCCGTCGGGGGCGGTGCGCTCGATCTTGAGCCCCGTGACGCTGCCGCTCTCGGTGACGACCTCGACGGGCTTCGACCAGAAGTGCAGGTGCAGGCGGCGCGACGCAGGGGCGACGCCGCCCGCCTCGCGCTCCTTCTGCGCCTCGCGCCAGGCGTTCATGATGCGGTTCAGCACGATGACCTGCTTGTTCCGCGAGAGCACCTCATCCGCGTAGGCGTCGTCCACCTCGAAATCGCGCTCGTCGATCACCATGTCGACGTCGCGCAGCTCGCCGAGCTCGCGCAGCTCGAGCGGGGTGAACTTCACGTACGAGGGGCCGCGGCGCCCGAAGAGATGCAGCTCCTCGATCGGGTTCGCCTTGAGATCCTCGTACACATTCGCGGGGATCTCGGTGTCGAGCAGATCATCGGCGTGCTTGATGAGCATGCGCGAGACGTCGAGCGCGACGTTGCCGTTGCCGATGACGCCGACCTGCTCCACCTCGAGCGGCCAGGTGCGCGGCACATCGGGGTGCCCGTCGAACCAGCTCACGAAATCAGCCGCGCCGTACGAGCCCTCGGCGTCGATCCCGGGGATCTGCAGCTGCGCGTCGCGCGTCGCGCCGGTCGCGAAGATCACGGCGTGATAGTGGCGCTTCAGATCGGCGAGGGTGACGTCGACTCCGTAGCGCACATTCCCGAAGTAGCGGATCGTGCCGGAATCGAGCACCTCGCGGAGCGCGTTGATGATCCCCTTGATGCGCGGGTGATCGGGGGAGACGCCGTAGCGGACCAGGCCGTAGGGCGCGGGGAGGTGCTCGAAGAGGTCGATCTCGACATCGAATTCACGCTCGGCCTTGTTCAGCAGATCCGCCGCGTAGATCCCGGCGGGCCCGGCTCCGATGACCGCGATTCGAATCTTCTCCATCGACTTCCCTTCAATAGTGCTCAACTAACCCTCGCGATTCACGATCGATTCGGCGAGTTTCGCCAGCGCCCGCTTCACGTCGGAGTCCGGCAGCACGTCGAGCGCCGCGACGGCATCCGCCGCCCAGCGGCGCGCCGCGGCCTCCGTCTCCCGCGTGACCGCGTGCCGGCGCAGCGCTTCGACCTCCGGGTCGAGGACGGATGGATCCGCCCCCGCCTGGATCTCGGCCACCCCGGCCTCGATGCGCCGCAGCAGCTCGCCCGCCTCGGCGTCGGTCTCGGCGAGCCGGCGCAGCAGCAGCAGCGGCATCGTCACCACACCGGCGCGCAGATCGGTGCCCGCGAGCTTGCCGGTCTGGGACGCCTTCGGCGACAGGTCGATCACATCGTCGACGAGCTGGAAGGCGACGCCCACGCGCTCCCCGTATTCGGTCACGGGATCGGCGTACTCCGCGGGCGCTCCGCTGAACATGACGCCGAGGCGCGCCGCCGTCGCGATCAGCGCACCGGTCTTGTCGGCGAGCACCTGCAGGTAGTGCTGCATCGGGTCCTCGCCCGGCTGCGGGCCGACCGTCTCGTGCAGCTGCCCGAGGCACAGCCGCTCGAAGGTCTCGGCCTGCAGACGGATCGCCTCCGCGCCCATGCGCGAGGTGATCGTGGAGGCGCGCGCGAACAGCAGGTCGCCCGCGAGGATCGCCACCGAGTTCGACCACACCGTGTGGGCCGAGGGCACCCCGCGGCGCATGTTCGCGTCGTCCATGACGTCGTCGTGATAGAGCGAGGCGAGGTGCGTGATCTCCACGGATTGCGCGGCGCTGCGCACATCGTCGTTGGGGCCGCCGCCGAGCTCGCTCGTCAGCAGGGTGAGCAGCGGGCGCACGCGCTTGCCGCCGGCCTCGGCGAGGTACCGGGCCGGGGCGTCGGCCACTCGGGAGGCGAAGGCGAGATGCTCGAGCAGCCCCGCCTCGACGATCTCCATCTCCTGTTCGAGGCGCCTGGCGTGCCGGCGATCCGCCAAGCCCTGGAACACCCGCAGCGGCAGCGCCTGGGTCGCCGTGTCCTCCTTCACCGAGCGCCTCATGACATCGCCTTTCGTGCCGCGGTGCGCGTGGACGCGGTGCCGTTCTCCGCCGCGACTCCCGCCGCCGCGCGCTCCGGCACGTAGCCGCGATGCAGCGCCACGATGCCGGCGCTCAGATTGCGGTACTTCACGGACTCGAAGCCCGCCGCCGTCATCCACGAGGCGAGCTCCTCCTGCCCGGGCCAGTTCTCGATCGACTCGTTGAGGTAGCGGTACGCGCCCTTCGCCGAACGGTTGATGAGCCCCGCGATATGCGGCAGCGCGTACCGGGAGTATGCCTCGTACGGCACGCGGATCGCCGCTGCCGGCGGATGCGAGAACTCGCAGATCACGACCGCGCCGCCGGGTCGCACCACGCGCAGCATCTCGGCCATCGCCCGGCGCGGCTCGTTCACATTGCGCAGCCCGAACGAGATCGTCGCGGCGTCGAAGGCGTCGTCGTCGAACGGCAGCGCCGTCGCGTCGGCCCATACGAAGTCGACCAGCGCGTTGCCGGCCTGGCGCTCCCGACCGACCTGCAGCATGCCCTCGGAGAAGTCGGCGGCGGTGACGTGCGCGCCGTGCTTCGCGATCGCCGCGCTCGAAGTGCCGGTGCCGGCGGCGAGATCGAGGATGCGCATTCCCGCATGCGGGTTCAGCGCCCGGGTGACCTGGTGCCGCCACAGCCGCGATTGCCCGACCGACAGCACGTCGTTGATGAGATCGTACCGAGGCGACACCTCGTCGAACATCGTCGAGACGTCGGAGGCCAGCTTTGTCGTGGCATCGGGGCGGGTCACCCTCCCATGCTAACCCGTGCGCAGAGTAGATTGGCTGGGTGCGCAGCGGATCCACCCCTCGGCTTCACGCCATCACCCGGGCACTTCCCGAGACCCCCTCGATCGACGATCTTCTCGCGTACGCGCACCCGCAGCACCCGCTGGTCTGGGTGCGGCACGAGCGCGGGTGCGTCGGGGTCGGCGAGCTGCTGCGCATCGAGCAGTCGGGGGCGGATCGCTTCGCCTCCGCATCCGCCGCCTGGACGGCGCTGCTGAACGACGCGGTGATCGACGACGCCGTCGACGCACCCGGTTCGGGGCCGCTCGCCTTCGGCACCTTCGCGTTCGACGACGCGAGTGCCGCGACGAGCGTGCTCGTCGTCCCGCGCACGATCATCGGCAGAAACGCGAATGGAGGGTGGATCACCGAGCTCTCCCTCGCCCCGATCGCATCGGAGCCCTCGCTCCCGGAATCCGTGCCACCGGGCGCCTGGGCCGGTGTGGAGCTGCCGACGACCGCCTCCGACGCCGCGTATCTGGCGAGCGTGGTGGAGGGAACCGCCGAGGTCGCCCGCGGCGACGCCCGCAAGCTGGTGCTCGCCAGGCGCGTGTTCGGCAGCATCGCCGCGAACGACGACCTGCGAGTGCCGCTGCGGCGGCTCGCGGCCCGATACCTCGACTGCTGGACGTATGCCATCGACGGAATGCTCGGCGCGAGCCCCGAGACGCTCATCCGGCGCGCGGATGGCGCCGTGACCGCGCGCATCCTCGCGGGTACCCGGCCCCGGGCCGCAGGAGTGGACGCCGAGAGCGACCGCGCGGCCCGGACCGACCTGCTCGCCGATCCCAAGGAGCAGCTCGAGCACGCCCTCGCGGTGCAGAGCGTGATCGATGCGATCGCGCCGTTCGTGACCGATCTCGCCACCGATGCCGAGCCCTTCGCCCTCGAGCTCCCGAACGTCTGGCATCTCGCGACCGATCTTCGCGCCGTGCCCGACCGCAGCGGCACCTCGCTCGACCTCGCCGGGGCGCTGCACCCGACGGCCGCGGTCGCGGGGACGCCGACGGACGTCGCCGTCGCGTCGATCCTGCGGCTGGAGCGCTTCGATCGCGAGCGCTACGCGGGCGCGGTGGGGTGGATCGACGCCCGCGGCGACGGCGAGTGGGTGATCGCGCTTCGCTGCGCCGCGGTCGGCGACGCCGGCACGGCACCGGGGCGACGCTCGCTCACCGCGTATGCCGGTGGCGGAATACTCGCCGATAGCGTGCCCGAGCGCGAGTTCGCCGAGACGGTGTCGAAGCTGCGACCGATCGCCGAGGCATTCGCCGCCGGCGAGTGAGGTCGCGACCGTCGCGCTCTGAGGATCTACACCGAGCGCGCGGGCACCGAGCGCGCGAGCGGCGCCTCGATCAGCATCGTCCCCTCGGCCGGTTCCGTGAGCAATCGCGCGAGCTCCCCGCGGTTGGCGACGCGACGGTACTCCCAGCCGTACGCCGTCGCGAGGGACCGCAGGTCCGCGTGCTGCGGGGTGAGCATCGTCCGCTCGAAGGCGTCCGCCGGGGCCGTGCCCGCGGCTTCGAGGGTTTCGAAGATGGTGCCGCCGCCGTCATTCCCGACGAAGAGCTGCACTCGCGGTCGCCCCTCGATCTCGGGCAGCAGCAACGAGCCGGCATCGTGCAGCAGCGCGAGGTCGCCGAGGATCACCCGCGTCACGCCGGCCGCATGCGTCGGATCGGGATGCGACTGACTCGCGACGGCGATGCCCAGCGCGGTCGCAACGGTGCCGTCGATGCCCGCGAGCCCGCGGTTCGCGTGCACGGAGAGAGGTCTCGGCGGGGCGAGGGCGTCGAGGGAGCGCACGAGGCGCGACGCCGCGATCACAAGCCGATCATGGGGCCAGCTCGCCCCCCACACGCTCTCCACGAGCAGTTCCCGCGTGATCGGCTCGCGCAGCGCAGCGGTCTCCGCGCGCGCATAGGCGGAGCGCTCCTTGTACCCCACGGCTTTCGCGGCCTCGAGATCGGGCTCGTGCACGGTCGATCGGGCGGCCCGGAGCGCGCGATCCTCCGTGACCCACGCCCCCAACCAGCGGCGCATGCTTCTCGGGTCGTACGTTTCGGCGACCCGCGCGGCGCGCACGACGCGGGCGCCCCGCTGCGGATCGTAGTGATCGACGCCGTCGCCCGTGTACGGGTCGACGACGACGGTCTCCACGTCGTCGCGCGCGATCAGCGCCGGGATCTGCCGCACGAGCGTCGGATGCCCGAAGACGATCGCGCGTTCGATGAGCCCGCCGATATCGGGGGCGTCGATCAGCGTCGCGTAGGCGGTGATCGCCTCGCGCCCGTACCGAGATCCGCTCACCGCCTCCGCCAGCAGCGGGAGCCCCGCCGCATGCGCGAAGGCTTCCGCCTCGGCCCCCGCACCGGCGCCGGCGATGACTACCGCGAGCGCATCGCCGTCGTGCTCGTACACCTCTTCGGGCGCCCACTCGAGCCGGTGCTGCCAGCCGTCGTCCGCGAGCAGCGGATCCGGTCCGCCGGCCGCAGCGCGCACGGACGCCTCCGCATCGGCGGCGTGCTCGGCCGCACGCGCGAAGATCTCGGCCGCCGTCATCGGCCCCGCCCCGAAGTCGGCGCGGGCGTCGGCCTCCCACCCCGACAGCGGCTCGCGGAACGCGAGATTGAGCTGCACCGGCCCCGCGGGAGCACCGCCGATGCGGCCCCGAGCCGCACGCATCGCATCGCGCGCCAGACGGCCGGGAGGGACCCGATCATCGCGATCCACCCCCGAACCGAGAGCCGCGTCGACATCGACATCGGCGCAGAAGCGCGCGATGGAGTCGAAGATGCGCGCCTGCCGGGTGGTCTGATTGCTGCGGATCCCGCGCAGCTCGTCCGGCCGGTCGGCGGTGAGCGCGATGAACGGCACCCGAGCCGCATCGGCCTCGTAGATCGCCGGCAGCAGATTCACGACGCCGGTTCCGCTCGTCACGATCACGGGCGCGGGGGCGCCGGTCTCGCGGGCGATGCCCAGCGCGAAGTACGCGGCCGACCGCTCATCGACGCGGACGTGCAGGCGAATCGCGCCGGCGCGCTCGGCCTCGGCCGCGGCCAGCGCCAGAGCCTGCGAGCGAGAGCCCGGGCACATCACGACATCGCGGACGCCCTGCTGCACCAGCTCGACCAGCAGCGCGGTCGCGTACAGGGAGGCGGGCGCGATGCCGCTCACTTCTGATCCGCCGGGGGCTCGTCGGAGTCGCCCTTCTCATGCGGAAACGTCTCTTGATCGAGCTCGCGCAGACGATCCTCGAGCTCGCGCATGTGCTCATCGAGCTCGGTGTCGCTCAGGCGAGTACCCGTGAATCTCGGATCGTCGTCCGCGCGCCGGGGCTTCGCCGCGCCGGGCTCGCCCTTGCCGATCACGAACCACAGCACGCCGCCGATCACCGGCAGCACGACCGTGAGCACGACCCAGACGGGCTTCGTGACGCCCCGGGCGCGCGAGGAGTCCGTCATCGCAGCGTCAACCAGGGAGTACAGCGTGAACGCCACCGCGATCACGGCCCCGATGATGACAAAGCGGATCATGCCCCCATCGTACCCACGCCGCCCGGGTGCAACCGCCGGGCGGCATCCGGGCGCGGCCGCACGGCGGCGTCCCAGGCCCGATAGCTAGACTCGATCGGGTGAAAACGAGTACCGCGTGGATTGTCTTCTCGCTGCTTCGGCTGCTGTTCTTCGCCATCCCGTTCATGGTGCTCCACCTCATCGGCTGGCCGTGGTACTTCTCCGTGACCGTCGCGGCGCTGATCTCGGTGTCGCTCTCGATCATCCTGCTCTCGCGTCCCCGCGAGCGGGCCGCCCTGAGCATTCAGGAATGGCGCGACCGCGACCGCACGGCCGATGACATCGCGGAGGACGCCGTGCTCGACTCGTCCGACTCGGCCACGCCTCCTCCGGTCGAGTAGCCGGTCGAGCCCGCGGCTCAGAACGCGAAGCCGACGCCGAGCAGCAC
>JBDIAD010000031.1:0-9620 GCA_039812205.1 Leucobacter sp. | reverse complement strand
TCCTCGCGCTGCATGCGCGAGGGCACGCGTACCTCCCGCCCGCGGCCCCGCCGATGACGCAGCGGTTCGGGTACTACGCGCCTCCCTCCGATCCATCGGGGATGGGGCCATACCCTCCCGCGCAGTAGGCCGAGATCCTCGCCCGCATCCCCAGGATCTGCGAGGATCGGCTCAGCATCGCCGGGATAGAATAGAGGCTGGACTTTTTGCGGCCGCGATACGGGAGAGACGCATATGGCACTGATCGTGCAGAAGTTCGGCGGATCCTCCGTCGCTGATGCCGAGAGCATCAAGCGCGTCGCCAAGCGGATCGTCGAGACCCGCCGCGCCGGCAATGACGTCGTCGTCGTCGTGAGCGCCATGGGCGATACGACCGATGAACTGCTCGATCTCGCCGCGGAGTGCACGCCGATTCCCGCGCCGCGCGAACTCGACATGCTGCTGAGCGCGGGCGAGCGCATCTCGATGGCGCTGCTCGCCATGACGATCAAGAGCATGGGCGTCGACGCCTTCTCGTTCACCGGGAGCCAGGCCGGCATGATCACCACCCCCGAGCACGGCTCGGCGAAGATCGTCGACGTGACCCCGGGGCGCGTGCGAGAGGCCCTCGACGAGGGGGCGGTCGCGATCGTCGCCGGATTCCAGGGGTTCAGCCGAGTCTCGCGAGACATCACCACGCTCGGGCGCGGCGGGTCGGACACCACCGCCGTCGCGCTCGCCGCGGCGCTCGACGCCGAGGTGTGCGAGATCTACACCGACGTCGACGGAGTCTTCACCTCGGATCCGCGCGTCGTGCCGCTCGCGCACAAGATCGATTACATCACCTCGGAAGAAATGCTCGAGCTGGCAGCCTCGGGAGCCAAGGTGCTGCACCTGCGCGCCGTCGAGTACGCTCGTCGTCACGGAGTGCTGCTGCATGTGCGCTCATCGTTCGTGAACGACGAGGGCACCATTGTCTACGACCCCGCGAAGGGGCATCCGAAGGGAGCCGATCAGGTGGAAGATCCGATCATCACGGGCATCGCATTCGAGAAGAGCGAGGCCAAGGTCACTGTCGGCGGTGTCCCGGATGTCCCGGGCAAGGCCGCCCAGATCTTCGAGGTCATCGCGAAAACCAACGCGAACATCGACATGATCGTGCAGAACGTCTCGGGCGCCGCCACGAGCCGCACCGATATCTCGTTCACCGTGCTGATCGCCGACGGACCGCGGGTCGTCGAAGCGCTCGAGGCCGCGCGCGAGGAGCTCGGCTTCGAGAGCCTGCAGTACGACGACCAGATCGCGAAGGTCGCCGTCGTCGGTGCGGGGATGCGCAACGCCTCGGGGGTCTCCGCGAAGCTCTTCCGCGCCCTGTACGAGGCCGGCATCAACATCGAGATGATCTCGACGAGCGAGATCCGCGTCTCGGTCGTGACGCGCGCAGATCTCATGGAGCAGGCCGTGCAGGCGCTGCACACGGCATTCGGCCTGGACGGCGACGCGGAAGCGACGATCTACGCGGGCACCGGCCGCTGACCGCGCGGCTTCGAGACGAGAGAGAACAGGTATATCGTGAGCGCACAGCAGGGAATCAACGTCGCCGTCGTCGGCGCGACCGGTCAGGTCGGCAAGGTGATGCGCAGACTGCTCGACGAGCGGAACTTCCCGATCGCGTCGATCCGCTTCTTCTCGAGTGCGCGTTCCGCCGGCTCGCAGCTCGAGTTCCGCGGTGAGCAGATCACCGTCGAGGACACCGAGACGGCCGATCCGAGCGGCATCGACATCGCGCTGTTCTCGGCCGGGGGAGCCGCCTCGAAGGCCTACGCGCGCAAGTTCGCCGACGCGGGCGCCATCGTGATCGACAACTCGAGCGCCTGGCGCATGGACCCGGAGGTCCCGCTCGTGGTGAGCGAGGTGAACCCCGGCGCCATGGACGAGGTCATCGCGGCCGGTCACGGCATCATCGCGAACCCGAACTGCACGACCATGGCCGCGATGCCGGTGCTGAAGGCGCTGCACGACGAGGCCGGCCTCGAACGTCTTGTCGTGACGACCTTCCAGGCCGTGTCGGGCTCGGGTCTCGCCGGGGCGCAGGAGCTCTCGGGCCAGGTGCGCGCCGCAGTCGAGAACGGCGATATCGAAGCGCTCGTGCACGACGGCGCGTCGATCGACTTCCCGGATCCGAAGATCTACGCGAAGACGATCGCCTTCGACGTGCTGCCGCTCGCGGGCACGATCGTCGACGACGGCGAGGGCGAGACCGACGAGGAGAAGAAGCTCCGCAACGAGAGTCGCAAGATCCTCGAGGTCCCGGAGCTGCTCGTCTCGGGCACCTGCGTGCGGGTGCCGGTCTTCACCGGGCACTCGCTCTCGATCAACGCCGAGTTCTCGCGCCCGCTGTCGCCGGAGCGCGCCGCCGAGGTGCTGTCGGCCGCGCCGGGGGTGCAGCTCAGCGACGTCCCGACGCCTCTCGAGGCGGCGGGTCAGGATCCGAGCTACGTCGGGCGGATCCGCGCCGACCAGAGCGCTCCCGAGGGGCGCGGCCTCGCGCTGTTCATCTCGAACGACAACCTCCGCAAGGGCGCCGCGCTGAACGCGGTGCAGCTCGCCGAGGCCGTCGCGCAGAAGCTCGCCGCGGCGTAGCGAGGCTCGGCATAGCGAACGTCAGCGTGCGGCCTCGAGGGTGAGCAGGCTCGCCTCGGGGCGGCACGCGAAGCGCACGGGCGCGTAGATCGAGGCGCCGAGCCCCGCGCTCACGTTCAAGAAGGTCGCGCGCTCCGCATCGAACCACACGCTCAGGCCCCGTGCGAGGCGCGGATCGAGATCGCAGTTCGAGGTCAGCGCGCCCACGCCGGGCACCCGGACCTGGCCGCCGTGCGTGTGACCGGCGAGGATCGCGTCGGCGTCGCTGCGCAGCAGCACGTTCAGCGCCGCCTGGTACGGGGCATGCACGACCCCGATGCGCACGGGGGAGCCCGTGTCGGAGGAGGCGCGCGAGCGGAGCTCTTCGAGCCGTGCGCCCATCTTCGCGGGATTGTCGTAGTTGATGTGCGGATCGCCGAGTCCGAAGAGCTCCACCCGCTCACCGCGAAGCGTGAGCTGCGCTGCGCCGTTGTTGAGGTCGACGAGGCCGAGCGAGCTCAGCTCGCGGGTGAGAGCGGCGTTGTCGATATCCATCTTGCGGGTGCTCTTGCGGCTGGGCTCGCGCAGATATCGCAGTGGATTCTTCGCGATCGGGCTGTAGTAGTCGTTCGATCCGTGGACGAAGACTCCCGAGACACCCGCGTCGGCGAACGGCCGCAGGGCGTGGATGAGCGGCCCCCGCGCGAAGCGGTGCCCCATGAGATCGCCCGTGAGCACCAGCAGATCGGGCTTCAGCTCGATGAGCCCGCGCACCCAGTCGATCTTGCGATGCTGCCACGGTGCGAGATGCAGGTCGCTCAGCTGCAGCACGCGCAGCGGCGCGGCGCCGTCGGGCATCACGGGCAGCGTGTGGCGGCGCACGGTGAAGAGCCTCGGCTCGATGAGGGTGCCCCAAGCGGCGGCACCGAGTGCCGCCGCTCCGAGCGTCTTCAGGAAGCGGTTCACGTGCAATTCACATAGATCGTGATCTGGTGCGATTTCACCGATTCGGTTCCGCCCGCGGGGTCGAATCTCACGAACGGCTTGTTCCCGTTGGGCCCGTTGCCCGTGTTCGGTTCGCACTTGAAGGTCGTGGAGTCGAAGCCCGCGGCCCCGAGCGCGGTCTTCGCCGCGTTGCCGTCGCCGCCCGAGACCTCGGGGATCTTCGCCATCTTGCCGTTGCTGCGATAGATCGTGATGAGCGATCCGGCGGGAGCCCCGCCGCCGGCCTCGGGGTTCGTGCTCGCGACGACCCCGGCCTCGCGTGCCGAATCGGTCTCCCCGCCGTCGGCGACGTCGAAGCCCAGCGCCTTGAGCGTCGCCTCCGCCTCCTCGTAGCTCTTGCCCGCGACATCGGGCACGGTGACGAGCTTCTGAGTGATAGCGGTGGTCGGCGGCGGCGGGAACGCCGCGCCGCCGTACTTCGCGTCGGCGACGTTCATCACGGCGGGCCAGATGGACTGATCTGCGGCCATGAGTCCGTTGAACCCGCCGAACAGCTGGGTCGACACCTTGCCCGTCACGTTGCCCACCCACACGGCTGTGGCGACGCGGGTGCTCGCGCCGACCGTCCAGTTGTCGGCGACGTTATCGGTCGTACCGGTCTTCGCCAGGTGCGGAATGCCGATGTTCGACAGCGCGTGCCGCGCGAGCCCGTTCGTCACGGTGTATTGCAGGGTGTACGCGACGCCCGCGGCGACCTCCGGCGAGATGCCGCTCTTGCAGGTGCTCTTCGTGAAGGGGATCTCGGCGCCGTCGGGCCCGGTGATGCGGTCGATCGGCACCGGGGTGCAGTAGGTTCCGCTGTTGGCGAAGGCCGCGAACGCGTTCGCCATGGTGATCGGTGCGACCTCGTCGACGCCGGCGTACGAGCCGGAGGGGACCACGGTGAGGTCGCGCAGGTTGCCGTGCAGGGTCGGGTTCTTGACCTCTCCGAGGTACTCCTCGGCCACGATGCCCGCGTCGACGTCCGCCTGCGTCCACACCGGCTGATCGGAGGCGCGGTGCACGCCGAGGTCCTGCGCGATCTGGAAGGTCTTGCAGAGATCCATCTTCTGCTGCATCGACACGACGCCGCCGTTGATCGAGTTCGCGATCACGTTGAGCACCGACTGGTTGCCGTGCTGGCGCCCCTGGTCGTTTTGGAACGTGAAGGCCCCCTGCCCGTAGACTCCGCCGAGGCAGCTCGCCTGGAAGGTGTTGAGCTGCACGGTGCGGCCGTTCGCGTTCACGACGTCCCGCACCGAGTGGCCGGAGTCGAGCCACTCGGCGAGGGTGAACGGCTTGAACGTCGAGCCGACCTGGAAGCCGCTCGAGCCGCCGTACTCATGATCGGTGTTGTAGTTGATCGCCGTGAGCCCGGGGTTCGCCGCGAGTTCGTCGGGATCGTTGCTGAATCCGCGGTTCTGCGCCATGGCGAGCACGCGGCCGGTGCCGACTTCGGTGCTCACGACCGCACCGCCGACGTCGATGCCGTCCATCAGCGCCGGCACGTGCTCCTGCATCGACGCCTGGGCGGCGGCCTGCATGTCGAGGTCGATCGTGGTCACGATCTTCATGCCGCCGCGCTCAAGGTTGAACTGCCGCTCCTCGGGGCTGTTGCCCAGGCTCTTGTCCTGCTCGAGGTAGGCCTGCACGAAGCTGCAGAAGTGGCCGAGGCCCATCGATTCGGCCGTGGCGCAGCCCTTGGGGCGAGGCGTGATGACGGGGGTCACCGGCGTGGCGACGGCCTCATCGTACTGCGCCTGCGTGATCTTGCCCTGATCGAGCATCTTGCCGAGCGCGTAGTCGCGGCGGCCCTGGTTGCGGTCGATGTTGTCTTCTCGGTCGATGCGGAGGCTCGCGGGGGACTGCACCATGGAGACGAGGCTCGCCGCCTCGGCCAGAGTGACGTTCGCGGCGCTCTTGCCGTAGTAGTACTGGGCGGCGGCCTCGATGCCGTAGTTGGTGCCGCCGAAGTTGGCGATGTTCAGATAGCCGAGCAGGATGTCGTCCTTGGGGAATCGCTTCTCGATGCTGATGGCGTAGCGGATCTCCTGCAGCTTGCGGGTCGCGTCCTCGCGGGTGGCCTCCGCGTACGCGGCGTCGCGCTCCTCCTCGTTGGGGATCGCCTCGGCCTCCTGGACGAGCACGTTGCGGACGTACTGCATCGTGATCGTGGATGCGCCGCCGGCGCCCTTCTTGCCCGCGACCTGGCCGATCGTCGCGCGCCCGAGGCCGAGGAGATCCACCCCGCCGTGGCTCCAGAAGCTCGGATCCTCCACTGCGACGGCCGCGTCCTTCACGTACTGCGAGATCTGCTCCCAGGCCACCGTCTCGCGATTCTGCGACCAGAACGAGGCGAACTGTGTCTCCGTCCCGTCGGCGTTCTTCGCCCAGAGCGTCGTCGGCTCCGCGAGGCGTCCCGGATTCAGGTTGTCGGGGAGCTCGTTGAAGATGTCGATCGCGCTCTTCGCCGCGGCGCCGCTGATCGCCACGAGCGGCGTGATCGCGGCCGTGACGAGCACGCCCGCCACGACGCTCATCACGATCGCGCCCGTGATGCCGCCGAGCATGCCCCCGGCGCTGCGCTGCTTTGACATGCGGAGGCCTCGCGTGCGGGTGCCGCGGGGCCGGGATGGAGTAGAAGCCATAGGATAAAGCGTAGGTGACACGGCTGATAATCTCGCGCCGAGCGCGTAGATGCCCGTGAACACCGATGCGAACACACGGTGAGGGAGATCGAGCGATGACTGATTCGCCAGAGGAGCAGGCGGTGCGCTGGGAGTACTTCGTGACGCCGCTCATGCTGCATACCGAAGCGCAGATCCTGAACAACTGGGGCGCCCAGGGCTGGGAGCTCGTGCAGATCATCGAGGGCCCCGCCGGCGGCAACGTCGCGTACATGAAGCGGAAGGCGCAGTAGCCGTGTCGTTCATCGAGGATCGGATCCGCGAGCTGGGCTACGAGATTCCCGAAGTCGCGGCACCGGTCGCCGCCTACGTTCCGGCGCTGCGCCGCGGAAACCTCGTCACCACCTCGGGGCAGCTGCCGTTCGTCGACGGCGCGCTGCCGAAGACCGGCAAAGTCGGAGTCTCGGTGACCGCCGAGGAGGCGGAGGAGCTCGCGGCGCTGTGCACCCTGAACGGCCTCGCGGCCGCGCGGGGCCTGCTCGGTTCGCTCGACAGGATCACGCAGGTCGTGAAGGTCACCGTGTTCGTCGCGTCCGATCCGTCCTTCACCGCCCAGGCGACGGTGGCGAACGGAGCCTCGGTGCTGCTCGGGAGGATCTTCGGGGATTCGGGCATCCACGCCCGCTCGTCCATCGGCGTCGCGGTGCTGCCGATGGATTCGCCTGTCGAGGCGGAGTTCGTCTTCGAGGTCTCGGAGGACTGACCCCGCTCCGTCACTCCTCCCGCATGCGGTCGGAGATCGTCTGCATCACGGAGGTGTCGGCGAGCGTGGTGGTATCGCCGATTTCTCGGCCCTCCGCGGCATCGCGCAGCAGCCGGCGCATGATCTTGCCCGACCGCGTCTTCGGCAGCTCCGTCACGATGATGACCTGTCGGGGCCGCGCGATCGCGCCGATGCGCGAGGCGACATGTGCCTTGAGCTCGGTCTCGGCGTTCTCGGGCGTCAGCGAAGTCTGATTCGCCTTCAGGATCACGAAGGCCACGATCGCCTGACCGGTCGTCGCGTCGCTCGCGCCGACCACGGCGGCCTCGGCCACCGCCGTGTGCCCGACGAGCGCCGATTCGATCTCGGCGGTCGAGAGACGATGCCCCGAGATGTTCATCACGTCGTCGACGCGGCCGAGCACCCAGACGTCGCCGTCCTCGTCGTAGCGCGCGCCGTCGCCCGCGAAATAGCGATCGCCGAACTTCGCCCAGTAGGTGTCGACGAAGCGATCGGGATCTCCCCAGATCGTGCGCACCATGCTCGGCCAGGGCCGGGTGATCGTGAGCAGCCCGCTCTCGCCCGCCCTCAGCGAGCGCCCGTCGTCGTCGACCACGTCGATCGCGAGACCGGGGAGGGGTCGCTGCGCGCTGCCGGGCTTCGCCGCAGTGATCCCCGGAAGCTGCGACACCATGATGGCGCCGGTCTCGGTCTGCCACCAGGTGTCGACGATCGGCGTCGATCCACCCCCGATGACCTCGTGATACCAGCGCCAGGCCTCCGGGTTGATCGGTTCGCCGACCGATCCCAGCACCCGCAGGCTCGAGAGATCGTACTGCTCGGGCACCTGCCGTCCGACCTTCATGCAGGCCCGGATCGCCGTCGGCGCGGTGTAGAGGATCGAGACGCGGTACTTCTGCACGATCTCCCACCAGCGGCCCCAATCGGGGGTGTCGGGGGTGCCCTCGTACAACACCTGCGTCGCGCCGTTGGCGAGTGGCCCGTAGACGACGTAGCTGTGGCCGGTGACCCAGCCGATGTCGGCGGTGCACCAGTAGACATCGGTTTCGGGGTGCAGGTCGAAGACGTCGCGATGCGTCGCGGCCGCCTGGGTGAGATAGCCGCCCGAGGTGTGCAGAATCCCCTTGGGGCGACCGGTCGTGCCCGAGGTGTACAGGATGAAGAGCGGGTTCTCGGCGGGGAAGCCCTCGGGCGTGTGCTCACCGTCGAAGGCGACGACCTCTTCGTGCCACCACAGGTCGCGGCCGGGCTCCATGTGCACGTCATTGCCGCCGCGCTGCACCACGAGCACGCGCTTCACGGTGCTGGGCTGATCGTCGCCGTGCAGGCCGAGGGCCTCGTCGACGGTCGGTTTGAGCGCCGAGACCTTGCCCTTGCGGTATCCGCCGTCCGCCGTGATGACGATCTCCGCCTGCGCGTCGTCGATGCGCGAGCGCAGGCTCTCGGCGCTGAACCCGCCGAAGATCACCGAGTGCGCGGCACCGAGTCTGGCGACGGCGAGCATCGCGATCACGGCCTCCGGGATCATCGGGAGGTAGATGGCGACGCGGTCGCCGGCCTGCACGCCGAGTGCGGCCAGCATGTTCGCCGCGCGCTTCACCTCGTGGGTGAGCTCCGCGTAGGTGATCGTGCGGGTATCGCCCGGCTCGCCCTCGAAGTGGATGGCGACGCGGCCGCCGAGGCCGGCGTCGACGTGGCGGTCGAGGCAGTTCGCGGCGACGTTCAGCTCGCCGTCGGCGAACCACTTCGCGAACGGGGGATTCGACCAGTCGAGCACCTCGGTGAAGGGCGCGGTCCAGTGCAGCTCTCGTGCGCGCCCGGCCCAGTACGCCTCGGGATCGGCGGCCGCGCGCTCGTAGATCGAAGAGTCCGTGAGATTCGCCTGCCGGCGGAAGGCGTCGCTCGGGGGATAGGTCTCAGTGCCAGTCATGAGTCGGGGCCTCCTGTCCGCGGTGCGCACCTCGGCGTGCGCACACCATGACTTCAATGTACTCCCCGGATCGCCGACGGTATTTTTGTCGGCAATCTTCTCGGCAAATGCGAAACAAGTGTCGCAAAACGGCACTTAGGTGTCTAATCGTCTTAAGCGCGCAAGTTCCGCATAACATTTGGCGGATCCCGGCTTCCGAAACCTGCTCATTTAGTTAGAGTAATGAGGCGCGACGGCATCGTGGCCCCGCGCTGAACCACTTTGGGGAAGGCAATCCTTTTCATGAATCGTTCTCGAATGAGCTCGCGGCTTCGTCGCGGGCTGGTGATCGGCCTTGCGGGCATCACCGCGCTGACGTTCGCCGGCTGCTCGAATGGCGGCGGAGACGCATCGGGGGGTGACAGCGGTGAGCCGGTGGTGTTCGTCGACGTCATCGGTACGAACCCTCCGCACCTCAATCCTCAGATGATCCAGGATGCAGCGGTCTCGGGCCCGATGAGCGGCGTCTACGAGACGCTCATCGTCGTCGACAAGGACTACAACGTTCTGCCGCGCCTCGCGAAGTCGTGGGATGTTTCCAGCGACGGCCTGACGATCACCTTCAAGCTGCAGGACGGCGTGAAATGGCATGACGGCGAGCCCTTCACGTCGCACGATGTGAAGTACAACATCGAGAACGTCTTCAAGCTCTCGA
>JBDIAD010000030.1:0-9816 GCA_039812205.1 Leucobacter sp. | reverse complement strand
GAGCCCGAACGCAGAGAGCCCGTAGGCGAGGCCGTACGACATCGCCTTCACCTTCGACCGCATGTCGCTCGTGACCTCCTCCGGCGGAACGCCGAAGATGCGCGAGCCCACGAAACGGTGCAGATCCTCACCCTGACGGAACGCCTCGATCAGCCCCTCATCGCCCGAGAGATGCGCCATGATCCGCATCTCGATCTGCGAGTAGTCCGCGGTCATCATCGTCTCGTAGTCCGCCGAGTGGATGAAGGCCTCGCGCAGCCTGCGCCCCTCCTCGCTGCGCACCGGGATGTTCTGCAGGTTGGGGTCCGTCGACGCCAGACGCCCCGTGCTGGCGCCGTTCTGCAGCAGCGTGGTGTGGATCCGGCCGTCTTTCTGCACGGCCTTGATCAGCGTCTCCACGATCTGACGCAGCTTGTTGGCGTCGCGATGCGCGAGCAGCGCATCGAGGAACGCATGCGGCGCCTTCTCCTGCAGGTCGGCGAGCGCCGCCGCGTCGGTCGTGTAGCCGGTCTGGGTCTTCCGCGTCTTCGGCATGCCGAGCTCTTCGAAGAGGACCTCTTGCAGCTGCTTCGGCGATGAGAGATTCACCTCGTGTCCGATGGCGTCGAAGGCCTGCTGCTCGTATTCGCGCACGCGCTCGCGAAGCTCTGCCTCCTGGGCCTGCAGCACCGGCACATCGATCTGCACTCCGCGGCGTTCGAGAGACGCCAGGACGGAGATGAGCGGCAGCTCGATCTCCCGGTACACGCGCATGGTGTCGCCCTCGAAGCGGTCCACCATCTCGACGTGGACCCGCTTCACGTACCAGGCCAAGGCCGCCGGCCCGCTGACCGACGACTCCTCGGGGAGCAGCTGATCGGGGTTCGCGACCGGGAGTTCCTCGCCCAAATAGCGCTGCACGGCCGCCGCGATCGTCTTCTCGGGCGTCGACGGGCGGATCAGGAATGCGGCGATGAGCGCGTCGCCGGCGATGCCCTGCACCTCGACGCCGGCATCGAGTGCGATCTTCAACTGCGGCTTCGCGTCGAAGAGCACCTTCGGAGCCTCTGACCCGAGCCACTCCTCGAACTGCGCGTAATCGCGCCCGCCGGGCTGCCACGTGAATTCCACCGTCGAATCCGCCGTGGCGAGGCCCACCTCGATGCCCGAGTGCCCGTTCACGATGTGGATCGCGGGCTCCGCCGCCTTCGCGAGCCAGTCGCCGAGTTCCTCGTCGATGAGAAGCTTCGCCGCGGGCAGCGCGGGCTGCCCTACGACCGCAGCGCTCCCGTTCGCCGCGCCGACGCCCTCCTCGCCGGCCCCGGCGAGCTTGCCGACGCGCTGCAGCAGGGTGCGGAATTCGAGCTTCGCGAAGACCTCCGTCACGGCGGCCATGTCTATCTCGCCGCGTCCCAGATCGGAAACGGTCACATCGAGATCGACATCGCGCACGAGACGGTTCAGGCGGCGGTTGCGCTCGGCGAGGTGCGCGAACTCGCGCAAGGACTCGCCGACCTTGCCGCCGACCTCCTCCTGTCGCTTCAGCAGCTCCTCGAGCGAGCCGAACTGATTGATCCACTTCACCGCGGTCTTCTCGCCCACTCGCGGAATGCCGGGGAGATTGTCGCTGGTCTCCCCCACCAGCGCGGCGATCTCGGGGTACTGCTCGGGGCGGATCCCGTAGCGTTCCATGACCTTCTCGGCGTCGTAGCGCGTGAGCTCGCTCACGCCCTGCTTGGAGGGGTAGAGCAGCGTCACCCGGTCGTCGACCAGCTGGATCGTGTCGCGATCGCCGCTCACCACCAGCACGCGGTAGCCGTTCTCGGCGCCCTGCAATGAGAGCGTCGCGAGAATATCGTCGGCTTCGTAGTTCTCCTTCTCGATGGTACGGATCCCCATCGCGTGCAGGGCCTCCTGCAGCAGAGGGATCTGCCCCTTGAACTCGGGAGGAGTCTCGCCACGGGTGCCCTTGTACTCGGGGTACTCCTCCGTGCGGAACGAATGCCGGGAGATGTCGAATGCCACCGCGATCGAGTCGGGACGCTCGTTGGCGAGCAGGCTGATCAGCATCGCGATGAAGCCGTGCACCGCGTTGGTGTGCTGCCCGGTCTGCGTTTGGAAGCTGTCGACCGGAAGCGCGTAGAAGGCGCGGAAGGCCAGGGAATGGCCATCGATCAACATGAGCGTAGGCTGATTCGTATTCGACACACCCCCAGCCTACAAGGGGGCTCCGACACCGACCGGGTCGGAATATCTCTGAAGGGGCGTGGATGTCAGACGCACAGGACGACGGCATGAGCTACATCGCGGCGCGAGGCCTGGGCGCGCTCGCCGAGCGGATGGGGATCGAGATCGTCGAGTTCACCCGCGAGCACGCCATCGCGACCATGCCGGTCGAGGGCAATACGCAGCCGATCGGGCTGGTGCACGGGGGCGCGTACGTGGTGCTCGGCGAATCGCTCGGCTCGATGCACGCGAACTATCTCGCCCCGGAGGGGCATGTCGGGGTCGGGCTCGACATCAACGCCACCCACACCGCCTCCGCGACGGAGGGAACGGTCACCGGCGTCTGCCGTCCCGTGCACGTCGGCAGAACACTCGCGGTGCACGAGATCGAGGTCACCGATGACCGGGGCCGGCGGTGCTCCACCATCCGCATCACGAATTTCTACAAGCGGATCGGCTGAGCCGGCCGGCGATCGCCGCACCCGGCCCTTCTGCTGCTCAGTCCTTCTTCTGGCCGAGCTGGTCGATGATCGTCTTCGCCACGTCCTGCATCGTGAGCCGGCGGTCCATCGACGCCTTCTGGATCCACCGGAAGGCCTCCGGTTCGCTCAGTCCCATCTTGTCGTTGAGGATGCCCTTGGCCCGATCGACGAGTTTGCGCGTCTCGAAGCGCTCCGCGAGATCCGAGACCTCGTTCTCGAGCGCCTGGATCTGCGCGAATCGCGACAGCGCGATCTCGATCGCCGGGATGAGATCGGCCGGGGTGAACGGTTTCACCACATACGCCAGAGCGCCGGCCTCGCCCGCGCGCTCGACGAGCTCGCGCTGGCTGAACGCGGTGAGCAGCACCACTGGCGCGATGTGATCCTTGTTGATGATCTCGGCCGCCGAGATCCCGTCGAGCTTCGGCATCCGCACGTCCATCACGACGAGATCGGGGCGGAGCTCCTCGACCAGGCGAACCGCCTCTTCGCCGTCTCCGGCCTCTCCGACGACGTCGAAGCCGTTGTCGCGGAGCGTTTCGACGATGTCGAGCCGAATCAGCGATTCGTCTTCGGCGACGACAACTCGTCGCGCTACTGGGGTGGCGCTCTGATCGGTCATGCTTCTCATGCTAGTGGAGCGGTACTGGCATTGCTCCGAACACACTCGATTCTGCGCAAATGCAGTCGTGATTCTCAGGTGCCGGATGAGGGACTCGAACCCCGCGGGGCGAACAGCCCCGCGCCGCAAGGCCCGACGCACTCTCGAACGCGTCAGATACCGGTGAGGGATCCGAACCCCGCGGGGCGAACAGCCCTGCGCCGCAAGGCCCGACGCACTCTCGAACGTCTCAGGTGCCGGATGAGGGACTCGAACCCTCACACCTTTCGGCAACGCATTTTGAGTGCGTCGTGTCTGCCAATTCCACCAATCCGGCGAAGTACCTCAGCCAGCGTACTGCCTCAGGCGCCGGATCCCGCATTCTGCCGACCGGATTCCTGCTCGAGCTGCTCGCGGATGTGCTTGCGCGGGATCGCCTCGGGCAGCCGCCCGGTGGCCTCCCCCATGCGATGGACGCGAAGCGTGTTCGTCGAGCCGACGATTCCGGGAGGCGAGCCGGCGACGACCACGACCTTGTCGCCGACCTTCATGACGTCCTGCTCCAGCAGCACTTCGTCGACCTGCTCGAACATCTCATCGGTGCTCGAGACTCGTGGCACCTCGTGATTGCGGGCGCCCCAGGTGAGCTCCATTCGACGACGAATCGACGCGCTCGGGGTGAAGCCGATGATCGGGATCGGGATCCGCAGGCGCGACATCCGGCGCACGGTGTCGCCGGACTCGGTGAACACGCAGATGGCGCGGGCGCCGATGAAGTCGGCGACCTCCGCGGCGGCGAGGGTGAGCACGCCGCCCTGGGTGCGGGGACGCGTTCCCAGCGGCGTGATGCGATTGAGCGCGTGATCCTCGGTCGCCTCGATGATGCGGGCCATGGTGGCCACGGCCTCGACCGGATAGGCGCCGACGCTGGTCTCGCCCGACAGCATCACCGCGTCAGCGCCGTCGAGCACCGCGTTCGCGCAATCGCTCGCCTCGGCGCGGGTCGGCCTCGGGTTCTCGATCATCGACTCGAGCACCTGCGTGGCGACGATAACCGGCTTCGCGCTGCGCCGAGCGAGGGTGATCGCCTCGGCTTGCACGAGCGGGACCTGCTCGAGCGGAAGCTCGACGCCGAGATCGCCACGAGCCACCATGATGCCGTCGAAGGCCCCGATGATCTCGGCGAGGTTCTCCACCGCCTGCGGCTTCTCGATCTTCGCGATGACGGGGAGCTTCACCCCCTCTTCCTCCATCACCTCGTGCACGCGCTTGACGTCTGCGGCATCGCGGACGAACGACAGGGCGATGTAGTCGACGCCGAGGTTCAGTGCCCAGCGAAGATCCGCCTCGTCCTTCTCGGAGAGCGCCGGCACGTTGACGGCGACGCCCGGCAGGTTGAGGCCCTTGTTGTTCGAGACCTTGCCGGGCACCTCGACGATCGTGTGCACGGTGTCCTCCGTCACGGAGACGGCGCGCAGCGCGACCTTGCCGTCGTCGATCAGCAGCGGATCGCCGGGGCGGACGTCATCGATCAGCCCCTTGTGGGTGGTTCCGACGATGGTCTGGTCGCCGACGACGTCGCGCACGGTGATGGCGAACTCGTCGCCCTCGTGCAGCTCGTACGGGCCGTCGGCGAACAACCCCAGACGGATCTTCGGGCCCTGCAGATCCGCGAGCACCGCGATCGGGCGCGAGACCTCTTCCTCGGCACGGCGGATCCCGCGATAGATGCCCTCGTGCACGTTGTAGGTGCCGTGGGACATGTTCAGTCGTGCGACGTTCACCCCGGCCTGGATCAGCGCGAGCGTGCGGTCGTAGCTCGCTACAGCGGGCCCCCAGGTAGCGACGATTTTCGCGTGACGCATGACTGACTCTTGCTCCTACTTCTTGGGAAGAACGTGGTAGTACATCTCGGGATCGGCGGTGCGCTGCTCGATCGAATCCTCGGGGTTGTACCGCCCTGGGCGATAGATCGAGATCTCGCGGCCCACGTGGCGCTTCCACTGGATGAGGATCACCAGGAGCCCGATCACGATCGCGATGAGAGCGGCGAGCTGATTCGACTTCCACCAGAGGAACGTGAGGCTCGGATCCACGCGCAGCCCCTCGATGAAGAAGCGGCCGATTCCGTACCAGACGAGGTACATTCCGAAGAACTTGCCCCAGCGCGGCTTGAAGCGGCGCTCGATCATCAGGAGCACCACGACGCCGAGCAGATTCCACACGATCTCGTAGAGGAATGCCGGATGGAACAGCGTTCCCTCGGGCAGGCCGAGCGGGAACGCGGGATTGCTGCTGGAGATCTCCAACCCCCACGGCAGCGTGGTCGGCGCGCCGAAGAGCTCGTTGTTGAACCAGTTGCCCAGTCGGCCGAAGGCCTGCGCGATCAGCATGCCGGGAACGAGCGCGTCGGCGAACGACCAGAAGCGGATGCCGGTGATGCGCGAGGCGATGAGCACGCCGATGGCGCCGCCGAGGAGGGCGCCGAAGATCGCGATGCCGCCGTGCCAGAACGCGATGATCTCGAAGGGGTCCTTGCCCTCGCCGAAGTAGTCGCCCCAGTGGGTGACCACGTGGTACAGCCGAGCGAAGATGATGCCGAGCACGACCGACCAGAGCAGGAAGTCGATGATCGCTCCGCGCTCACCCCCGCGCTTCGTGAGCCGCCGCCCCGTGATCACGACCGCGAAGACGATCCCGACCAGAATGCACAGCGCGTAGAAATATATCCGCAAGGGACCGATCTGCAGGTACTGGGTATCGGGGCTGGGGATGCTCAGCGGCAGAATCATTCGCTCCTCTTTCGCAGTGCTCCGCGGGCGATCCTCTGATGCGCGAGCACGTTTCGTCTCATCCTAGCGCCGCGGGCTTGCGGAACCCGGGGTGCGCGCGGTGCCGGCCGCCAGTTCGCTCACCGTTCGCGCCAGGCCTTCGACGCCGCCGTCTCGCAGCGAGCGCACGAACACGGTGCCCACGATCGCACCATCCGCGTACTCGAGCGTCGTCGCGACGTGCTGCGCGCTGGAGATGCCGATGCCGACGCACGCGATTCCGGCGCCGGCGGCGTAGAGCCGCTCGGTGAGATTCCGGGCTGCGGCGTCGAGTTCCGCGCGCTCCCCGGTGATGCCCATGGTCGAGACCGTGTACACGAACCCGGTCGACTTCTCGGAGATCATCCGCAGTCGCTCATCGCTGGAGCTCGGCGCAGCGAGGAACACGCGCTCGAGTCCGGTGGATTCGCTGATGCGGATCCAGTCCTCAGCGGAGTCGGGTGTGATGTCGGGAGTGATCAGGCCGTCGCCCCCGGCCCGCTGCAGCTCGAGCGCGAAGCGCTCGGGGCCGTACTGCACCACGGGATTCCAATAGGTCATGACGAGGATCGGCGCATCAACCTGCGCGCGGATCAGTTCGATGAGCCGGAAGAGATCGGCAATGCGGAAGCCTCCCGCGAGCGCGATCTGCGTGGCCTCCTGGATGACGGGTCCGTCCATCACCGGGTCGCTGTACGGGATGCCGAGCTCGATGATGTCGACGCCGCTTCGCACCATCGCGATTGCGGCCTCCGCACTGGTGGCGAGGTCGGGGAAGCACGCCGGGAGGTATCCGATCAGGGCCCCCGCGCGATCGATGTTCGCCTGTTCGATGACCTCGGAGACCCGACTCACGACTGCTCCTCGTTTCCCTCGTCGAAGAGATCGAAATAGCGCGCGGTCGTCGCCATGTCCTTATCGCCGCGACCCGACAGGCTCACCGCGATCAGCCCCTCGGGCCCGAGTTCCCTGCCGATGCGCAGCGCGCCCGCGAGCGCGTGGGCGGATTCGATCGCGGGGATGATCCCCTCGGTGCGGCTGAGCAGGCGCAGCGCCTGCATGGCCTCGTCGTCGGTCGCCGGGATGTACTGCGCACGGCCGATGTCGGCGAGCCAGGCGTGCTCCGGCCCGACGCCCGGGTAGTCGAGGCCCGCCGAGATCGAGTGCGACTCGATGGTCTGACCGTCTTCGTCCTGCAGCACATAGCTGCGCGCGCCGTGGAGGATGCCGGGGCGACCGCGCTGAATCGCCGCGGCGTGGCGCACGGTGTCGACCCCATCGCCCGCGGCTTCGACGCCGTAGAGCCGCACATCGGCGTCATCCAGAAACGCATCGAACATGCCGATGGCGTTCGACCCGCCCCCGACGCATGCGATCACGGCGTCCGGGAGTCGCCCGACGCGATCGAGCAGCTGCGCCCGCGCCTCCTCGGAGATGATCTTCTGGAAGTCCCGCACCATCGCGGGGAACGGGTGCGGCCCGGCGGCCGTCCCGAAGATGTAGTTGGTGCGCTCGACGCTCGCGACCCAGTCGCGGTAGGCCTCGTTGATCGCGTCCTTCAGCGTGCGCGAGCCCGTCTTCACGGCGACGACCTCGGCTCCGAGCAGTCGCATGCGGGCCACGTTCAGCGCCTGCCGCTCCGTATCGACCTCGCCCATGTAGATCGTGCACTCGAGGCCGAAGAGCGCGGCCGCGGTCGCGGTCGCCACACCGTGCTGACCGGCCCCGGTCTCCGCGATCACCCGCGTCTTGCCCAGGCGGCGCGTGAGCAGCGCCTGGCCCAGCACGTTGTTGATCTTGTGGGATCCGGTGTGGTTGAGGTCTTCCCGCTTCAGGAAGATGCGCGCGCCGCCCGCGTGCTCCGCGAAGCGCGGCACCTCGGTGAGGGGGGACGGCCGGCCGGCGTAGTCGCGCAGGAGATCGGCGAGCTCCGTCTGGAACCCCGGATCGCGCCGAGCGGATTCGTAGGCCTCGGTGAGTTCGTCGATCGCCGCGATCAGCGATTCGGGCATGAAGCGCCCTCCGAAGTCGCCGAAGAACGGCCCGTGCTGATCTCGAAGACTCATTGCTGCTTTCCGATCGTCAAGAGATGCTCACGAAGCTCTGGAGCGTCGCCGCGGGATCTCCGTCGGTCACCAGGGCTTCACCGACGAGGACGACATCGGCGCCGGCATCGCGGTAGCGCTGCACATCACCCGCGTCGACCACGGCCGACTCCGCGACGCGGGTGACGCCCGCCGGGATCTGGTCGGCGACGCGCCCGAAGAGCTCGCGGTCGAGTTCGAAGGTGTGCAGATTGCGCGCATTCACGCCGATGAGCTGCGCCCCGAGGTCGACGGCGCGCGACACTTCGTCATCGGAGTGGGTCTCGACGAGCACCGCCATGCCGAGGCCACGGGCGAAGGTGAAGAGTCGATGCAGCGTCGGCTGCTGCAAGGCGGCGACGATGAGCAGCACGATATCCGCACCGGCCGCGCGAGCCTCGAGGATCTGGTACTCCTCGCCGATGAAGTCCTTGCGCAGCACCGGGATGCTGATCGCCTTCCGCACGGCCTCGAGATCTGCGAGCGAACCCTTGAACTTGCGTTCCTCGGTGAGCACGCTCACCGCGCTCGCTCCCGCGGCCTCGTACTGCGCGGCGAGAGTGTTCGGTTCGAGGATATCGGCGAGATCACCGCGCGACGGGCTCGCCCGCTTGATCTCGGCGATCACCTTCACATGGTCTGCGGGCGCCAGGAATTCGAGTGCGTCCAATGCCGGCTGACGAGCGGCGGCCTCCGCCTCGAGCGCGGCATACGGCACGACCTCGCGCCGCCGGCGCGCGTCCTCGAGCGATCCCTCGAGTAGATCGAGCAGCACGTCAGTCGTGGGCTCGCGCGGCGGCTCGTGAGCCGTTCACTCCCAGGCCGGCCTTGGAGAGGATGAGGCCGAGCAGGGCCCCGAAGACCACCACTCCCGCGCAGACCCAGACCATCCACTCAACCGCGAAGTAGAACGCGACGGTTCCGCCCGCGATGCCGAGCAGCATCACGATGACTGCGGTCCATGCCGCGGGGGAATCTCCGTGTCCGGGATCGGAAGGCTGCATGCTCATAGGTCTCCTCATCAAGCAGATCTTTGGTTCTAAGACTACCGTCACCCGAGGCCGCGCGCGAAAACGCCACACCACGGTCAGGGTCGGGGGTCGTCTCCCGCGCCGGTGTCGCTCGGATCGTCGCCGTCGCTCAGCCGATCCCAGTCGTCGAAGCGATCGCCTCCCGCGGTGCGCGAGGCCTCCGGGTCGCCCGGGGAGTCCGCGCGAGACGCGTACTTCCTGCCGGCGCTCTTCCATCGGCCGCCGAGCACGGCGACTCCGAGTCCCGCGAGCATGAGCAGCGTGCCCAGGATCAGGGCGATCACGACGAGCGGAGAAACGGTCACGCTCTGCACCAGGTCGGCGTGCCCGCTTCCCGCGAGCCCCGTGGCCTCCGCGACACGGCCCGCATAGTTCGCCGCGGTGTCGAGGTACACATAGGCGGCGATCCACGCAGCTCCGGCCCCGAGCAGCGCGATCAGTGCGCCGAGCACGATCCTGAACGCGCGGCCCGCGATCGTGAGCGCGAGGGCCCCGGCCAGTGCCGCGAGCACGATCGGCGAGAGCGAGGCGTTCACCTCCTGGCCGGTCATCGCGAGGTTCGTCGTCGCGGCGGCGCCCTCCGCGAGCTGCACGGTGATCCAC
>JBDIAD010000029.1:0-9834 GCA_039812205.1 Leucobacter sp. | reverse complement strand
CGAACGCGAAGAGGGAGATCGCGCAGAAGGCGAAGCGCGCCGGCATCGGCATCGCCGCCTTCATCGTCGCGCTGTTCTTCCTGTTCTGGGCGATCGCCGCCTTCGCGGCTGCTGCGATCGCGGGCATCGCCGTCGTCTGGCCGGTCTGGCTCTCGGCGCTGGTGGTCGGAGTGGGGCTCGTGCTGCTGGCCGTGGCCGCGGTGCTGGGCGGCATCGCGTTCATGAAGCGGGGGGTCCCGATCCCCGATCAGACCATCGATCGCGTCGAAGAGGATCTCGCCGCGTTCGGGGAGGTGCGCGTGAACGCATCCACTCGCGCCGGCGCCCATGCGCCCCGCGCGCCCTACGACGACGAGACCGGGAGTCGACGATGAACGACAGGAAGACCGACGAGGGTGTGCTCGCGGCCGACCGGGCGCGCGAGGAGCTGTACGAGACGCTCGCCCTGCTGCGCGACCGTCTCGACTACGCCGCGCGCTTCGACCGCCGCGCGGAGGAGGTTCGCGCGAAGGTGGCCGATGTGAAGCGGGAGAAGCCGCTCGTGTTCGTACTGGGCGTTGCGACGGCCGCTGCCGGGGTCGGGCTCGTCGCGTGGGGCATCGCGCGGAAGTTCCTGGTCAAGAAGTAGCGTCGTTCTCGAACGCCGTTCGCAGGAGCCGCGGGCGCACCGACCCTCGTGGGGCGCCCCGCTGTTTTGCATCCGGTCGAGTGCGGGGGAAGAATAGGGGCATACGGAGGCAGGGTGCCTCCGAGGGGCCGTCCGTATGAAGCGCCCCACGAATACTTACCGAAGTGGGGTCCATGACGGCACCGGACAAGGCACTGAGCGGATTGCGAGTTCTCGTACCGCGCGGTGGATCCTGGGGCGAGATCGTGGCCCAGGCTCTACGGTCTGCGGGGGCGACCCCGGTGATGGGACCGTTGGTCGACTTCGCGCAGACGAGCGAAGAGGATCTGCTCGTCGAGGCGCTCCGTCGCCTCAAGGCGGGGGAGTACGACTGGATGACCGCTACGACCGCGACCGTGGTCGATGTGCTGGCGCATCATCAGGCGGTGATCCCGCCGTCGACCCACGTGGCGACGGTCGGCGAGGCCACGGCCGCCGCGTTCAGGGCCGCCGGTTACCAGGTGAGCCGCGCCGCCGCGTATTCGAACTACACGCCCGCGGGGCTGCTCGACGTGTGGCCCGAGATCGATGAGGGCAGGCATCTGAAGGTGCTGACCCTGCGTTCGGATCAGGCGAAGCCCGTGCTGACCGAGGCGCTCATCAAGCGCGGCCACGACGTGACCCAGGTGGTCTCCTTTCGCACGGTCGGTGTGCAGGCGTCGATCCCTGTGCGCGAAGACGTCGAGTCGGGGCGCATCAACGCGCTGCTGATCTCGTCGCCGCGCGTCGCCCGCGAGGTCGCGAAGCAATTCCCGAATCTGCCCAAGACCACCATCATCGCCTGCATCGGTCCGCACACGCACGAGGAGGCGGTCGCCGCGGGCCTCCCGCACAGCGTCGATCACGAGACCGACTCCGAGCAGAAGCGCGCGCTCATCGAACTCATCGAGTCGACGGTGGATTACGGCGAGATGCAAGACTGAGCGAATGCTCGGTAAGCGATAACGATTCGGCGTTGCACCTCGCGCACCCCTGACGCGATCGCCGGCGAACTGGCAGAATTGACGCATGGCGAGCGTCGAAATCCACCCCGATCGAGTGGTGATTCGACTGAGCGCGGCGGAGAAGGCGCTCGCGTTCCGCAAGCGGGACATCGTGCTCGACCGCGAGGCAATCACCTCGGTGCTCATCACCGACGATCCGTGGGTGTGGCTGCGCGGGGTCCGCTCCCCGGGGGCCCACCTGCCGCGGACTCTGGCGCTGGGAACCTGGCGCGCCTCGGGCGGCAAGGACTTCATCGTGGTGCGCAGCAAGCGGCCGGCGGTGGTGATCGATTTCGATACTGAAGCGGTCGAGCGGCGGGGCGACGCCGAGAGCCTGGATGGATCGAAGGCGCCCTTCGACGCCTTCGCGCGCGTCGTGCTCTCGACGCGTCACGCGGCCGATGTCATCAAGGTGCTGCGCGGAGACGATTCGACGGCGGTCTTCGAGGTCGGCACCTCGACCAGCTAGTCGAAACGGCTGAACTATGAGTGTTCGGCTGATCATTTCGCCACAAACATCAGCCGAGCGTGCGATCCTCAGCCGAAACCTCTGAGGGGCAGGGTCAGGGTCAGACGGGCTGCTGTTGCGCCGACGGGTACGGCGCCGATGGGGCTAGGTCGCCAGGAAGAGCGCGATCGCCGCGGTGACGGGAATCGCCAGGAAGGTCGTGACGAGCACGGTGTCGCGCACCGTGGTCTCCGCCCGCCCGTAGATCATCGCGAAGTTGAACGTCGCGTTCGCGGAGGGGAGCGAGGAGAAGATCACCGTCGCGAACGTCTCGACCGGGCCGAGGCCGATCGCGACCGAGAGTCCCCAGGCGATCAGCGGCATGGCGATCATCTTGAGGCCGGTCGCCACCCAGATCCCCGGCCAGTCGCTGCCGCGCTGCAGCACGCGCTGCCCCCGGATCGAGGCGCCGAAGCTGATCAGGATCAGCGGCACCGAGGCCGCGCCGAGCATCTCGAGCGGATCGTAGACGAGCTCGGGGATCGGGATCTTGAATACCGCGAATACGAATCCGAGGATCACCGCACCGATGATCGGGTTGCGCAGGGCTCGCGCCACTGCGCCGATCGCGCCGCGCGCGCCCTGACCGGACGAGCCGCGGCTCGCCTCGAGCGACGACAGGATGATCGGCATGTACACGACCTGCTGCACGAGCAGCAGCGGAGCCACGTACGCCGCGTCGCCCAGGATGTAGAGCGAGATCGGAAGCCCCAGATTCGTGGAGTTCACGTACGCCGTGCTCATCGCGCCGAGCGTCATCGTGGCGAGATCGCGGCGGAAGAAGAGCCGAGAGAGCACGAGATACGCGACCGCCACGATCGCCGCCGACACGGCGATGATCACGATCACCGGCGAGAGGATCACCGAGAGCTCGCTCGAGGCGACCATCGTGAACAGCAGCGGCGGCGACGTGATGTAGAACGCGACGTCGTTCAGAACCTTGCGATTCGATTCCTTCACCACGCCGATGCGCGCCGCGAGATAGCCGGTGCCGATGATGGCGATGAGGAGCACGAAGCCTCTCAGCACTCCGTCCATCGGGCTCCCTCGCGCGGCGGTCTATCGTCTCGTTCGAGCTTACTTATTCCCCCGCGATCGCCGCGAGCAGCGCGTCGACATCCTCTTCGGTCGTGTCGAAGGAGCACATCAGCCGCACCATCGACGGGTCGCCCGGCCAATCGTAGAAGTGGAAGCGCTCGTGGGCGCGGGCCTTCGCGTCGGCGGGCAGCTTCGGGAACACCGCATTCGACTCCGTCGCGAGCTCCAGCTCCAATCCCGGCACGGCTCCCGTTTCGATCAGCTGGTGGATCCCCTCGCTCAGCCGTCGCGCCATCGCATTCGCGCGACGCGCCGAGCGCAGCCACAGCTCGCCCTCGTACATGGCGATGAGCTGCGCCGAGATGAAGCGCATCTTCGAGCCCAGCTGCATGTTCGTCTTGCGGAGGTAGCGCAGGCCGGGGGCCGCCTCCGGTCGCAGAGCGATCACCGCCTCGGCGCCGAGCAGCCCGTTCTTCGTGCCGCCGAGGCTGAGGATGTCGGCGCCCACCTCGCTCGTGATCGCCGCGAGGGAGGTGTCGAGAAAGGCCGCGGCGTTGCCCAGTCTCGAGCCGTCGATGTGCAGCACCATGCCGAGGTCGTGCGTGTGATCCGCGATCGCGCGGAGCTCGGCCGCCGTGTAGCAGGTGCCGAACTCGGTGGTCTGCGAGATCGAGACGGCGACGGGCTGCGGGCGGTGCTCGTTGCCGAAGCCCCACGCCTCGCGGTCGATGAGCTCGGGGGTGAGTTTTCCATCGGGCGTGTCGACCGGCCAGAGCTTCAGACCGCCGACCTTCTCGGGCGCACCGCCCTCGTCGGTGGCGATATGCGACGACTTCGCGCATACGACCGCTCCCCAGCGCGGTGCGACGGACTGCAGCGCGATGACATTCGCACCCGTTCCGTTGAAGACGGGGTAGGCCTCGGTCGCCTCGCCGAACAGGCGCTTCGCGAGGTCGGCGAAGCGAGCCGTCCACGGATCGCCGCCGTAGCTGGACGCGTGCCCGTGATTCGCCGCCGCCACGGCGGCGAGCACCTCGGGATGGACTCCGGAATAGTTGTCGGACGCGAAGCCGCGATCCACCGCAAAATCTTCATCGAAAGCGCTCACATCGCAAGCCTAGTCCGGACGGATCGCCTCGGTTTCGGACCGCGGTGTCCCACTGTCGAAGTGTCAAGTTGCGCGGGGTGCGATCCACGACATAACGTGTGCTCATGACCATGACCGTTCGCCCGCAGAATCGAGATGATTCTCTTCGGTGCATGTCGTGCTGACGGGTTCGAGCGATGACGCTCCCACTCTCCACGTCGCACCATCAGCCGCACCCTCCGGCCCCGTAGCCTCGGCCCCCGGCAAGGCCGGGAAAGAGGGGAAGATCCCCACCCTGTGGACGGTGATCTCGCTGTGCATGGGCCTGAGCGTCGTGATGACGTTCGCCGAGCTCATCCTCGGCCCCCTCGGCCCGGCGTTCGAGCAGGACATCGGCGTCGCCGCGACCGAGCTCGGCCTGCTGATGGGCATCTTCTTCATCTTCAACGGCCTGGCGGTGGTCCCCGCGGGGCTCTTCGCCGACAAGTTCGACTCGCGCATCACCATCGGCATCCAGGTCGCCCTGGGCGTCGGCATCCTCGCGGCATTCGCGTTCGCGACGGAGCCGATCCACCTCTACATCCTGTGCGCCCTGAGCGGTGCGGCCCTCGGTCTGAACGGCCCCATCGTGAACCGCATCATCGTGGACTTCGTGGTGGTCGAATCCCGCGCCAAGGCGATCGCGTGGAAGTCGTTCGGCTTCCAGGTCGCGGGCGTGCTCACGGGGCTCATCTTCGGTGCGACCGCCTCGTTCATGGACTGGCGCCAGACGGTGCTGTGGTGCGCCGCGCTGCTGGTCCCCTTCGGCATCTGGGGGCACTTCACCTTCCGGCATGCGAAGCACGCGGCGGGGCTGCCCCCGATCACGGTGACGATCCCGATCCAGACGATTCCGCCGAGCCCCGAAGCGGTCGAGATCAAGACGAAGAAGGCGCGCAGGAAGCGCCGCGCGGCGCCGATCATCTGGTGGCTGGTGCCGTATTCGCTGCTCACCGTGGGCGCCTTCACCTGCGTCGCCACGTACATGGTGTTCTTCGGCTGGAACGACGTGGGCATCTCGGCCGGTGAGGCCGCCGTCGCGAGCGGTGTCGCGGCGACGGTGAGCCTCGGGGCGCGCTTCCTGTGGGTCCACTGGCTGAATGCGCGCAACGAGGTGCTGCACCTCGCGCTCTCGGCGTTCACCTCGGCCTTCGCAGTGCTGGTGCTGGCGCTGTCGCCGTTCTTCGGGCGGATCGGGTTCTGGGTCGCCGCGATCCTCATCGGCCTCACGCTGTGGGCGACCGGGCCGGTGGCGCAGGTCGCGATCCTGCGCAACGCGCACCCGCGCTACATCGGACGCGTGAGCTCGGTCGTGATGGTCGCGAACTCGGCGAGTCTCGCGGGCATGCCGCTGCTGCTCGCGCTGCTGATCAATGTCATCGGGCTGCACGCGACCTGGTTCATCGTCGTCGGGCTCACCGCACTGGGCGGCCTCGTGATCGGCGTCTATGCGCTCTTCCGCCATCTCGCGGGCGGATGGGAAGCGTACGAGCTGAAGCTGAACTAGCGGCGCGCCGTCGCCCGTTCCGAGACACGGCTGCCTCATAAGTCTCCCTAACGATTTGCCCGACCGGGTCGCAGCCGATAGCCTCCTCGTAATGACAGCGCAACAGGGTGGGGCAGGGACCGGATCGGGTTTCCACATACGTCGATTCCTGAAGCGACCCTCGAGCCGAGTGGCCGGCCACAGCGCGGACGGCGGTATGGGACTCGTCGATCCGCGCGGTTCGGGCGCGATCTCCATCACGATGGTCATCATGCTCTGCATCGGGCTGTCGATCGCCGCGACCTTCGGCGAGTTCGCGGTGGGGGTGCTCGGGCCCGCGTTCGAGCGCGAGCTCGACGCCGAGCCGTCGCAGCTCGGCCTCCTGATGGCGGTCATGTTCGCCTGCAACGCGCTGTTCGCGATCCCCTCGGGCGTGATCGCCGACCGGGTCGATCCGCGTAAGACGATCTTCATCCAGATGGCCGTGTGCGCACTCGCCTTCGGCAGCTTCTCGCTCGTCGCCCAGTCCTCGCAGCTGTTCTTCTCGGCCGCCGCGGTCGGCGCGATCATGTCGCTGAACCCGTCGATGACCAATCGCATCGTGGTCGACTTCGTGCCGGTGCAGCACCGTGCGATGGCGGTCGCCTGGAAGTCGGTCGGCCTGCAGGTGAGCGCGCTGCTCGTCGGCCTCTCGTACGGGCTCACCGAGTCGTTCTCTCACTGGCGCACGACCACGGTCGGGGTCACGATCGTGCTCCTGGTGCTCGGCTTCTTCATGCACCTGCGCTTCCGCCGCGCGGCGCCGATGGATTTCACTCCGACGGTCACCGTCTCGGAGGCGGTGGATGGCGCCCGGATCGGATCGGGGGCCGCCGCGGCCGCATCCCGGCCCGCGAGCGCCGCCGATCCTTCGACTCCGCGGAAGCGCGAGCGCATCGCCGAGCCCATCGTGTGGTGGCTGATCCCGTACTGCCTGTTCACGACCGGCGCGTTCACCTGCGTTGCGGCATACATGGTGCTCTACGGCACGACAGAGGTCGGCGTTTCGCCGGCCGCTGCCGCGAATGCGAGCGGCATCGCCGCCGGCATCAGCATCGTCGCGCGATTCATCTGGATCAAGTGGCTGACGCGCAAGAACGAGGCCCTGATGCTCGGGCTGGCCGCATCCAGCTCGGCGGTCGCCATCGGGGTGCTCGCGATCTCGCCGTACTTCGGCGAGGCGGGCTTCTGGTTCGCGACGGTACTCATCGGCGTGACGCTCATGGCGTCCTCTCCGGTGCAGCAGGTCGTGCTCGTGCAGAACGCGAACCCCCGCTACATCGGCCGGGTGAGCTCCGCCGTCGGCATCGCGATCTCGCTGAGTCTTGCCGGCATGCCGTTCGTGATCTCGCTCTTCATCGACGGGCTGGGGCTGCGCACGACGTGGCTGATCGTGATCGGCATCATGCTCGTGGGCGTGCTCACGATGGTGCTCTTCACGATCAATCGCGCGATGCGTCGTCGCAAGCACGCCGAGGGTGAGAGCCGCATCAACGAGCTCGCGGTGGGCGGCTAGATTCCGGCGTCGCGGTAGCGGGCGGCGAGTTCGCGGTAGACCTCGGCATTGCTGCGCACGCGCTCGGCCATTTCGGCCTGCATGGCGCCGCGATCCTTCGCCGGCAGCCCGGCGGCGAGGTGGGCGGCCTCGATCCGCTGCCGTTCGAGCACCAGCGCGCCGGCGGCCACGAACGCGCCGTCGTCGACCTCCGAGAAGCTCAGGAGCTTGGCGCCCATGCCGATGAGGCAGCCCGCCCCGACGCGGGTGCCGTGCAGCAGGGCGAGGTGGCCGACCCCGGTGCCCGGGCCGATGACGACGGGCGCTCCGGTGTCGGTGTGCACCACGACGTTGTCCTGCAGGTTGGTGCCCTCGCCGATCTCGATGTACTCGTCGTCGGCGCGCAGCACCGCCCCGAACCAGATGCTGGCGCCTGCGCCGATGCGAACGTCTCCGATGAGGGTGGCGTTCGGCGCGATCCATGCGGTCGGATCGACCTGCGGATGCTTGCCGCCGAACGGGATGAGAAGCGCCATATCGGTACTGTACCCGCACGAATCTCCTCGACGGGTTGACATCGCGTCGCGGGCCCCGTAGGTTCATTAGTGAAGTAATGAACCAGTGAGGGCAACCTCGCAACTGCACGACGACCGGCAAGGAGATTCAGGTGTTCGATGATACGAAGCCCATCTTCATGCAGATCGCCGAGCAGATCGCGAGCGGGATCCTCCGCGGAGTCTACGCCGAGGGAGAACCGGTTCCCTCGACGAACGAACTCGCCATGTTTCATCGCATCAACCCGGCAACCGCAGGTAAAGCGCTCAACCTGCTGGTCGACGACGGGATCCTCGTCAAGCGCCGCGGCATCGGCATGTTCGTCGCCGACGGCGCGAGATCGAGGCTCTCGGCAGAACGACAGGACGCTTTCGTTCGAGATTTCATCCGCCCGCTCCTCGCCGAGGCCGACGCTCTCGGCATGGATCGGCAGACACTGATCCGCCTCTTCGAAACGGAAATCTGAACCATCATGACTATCGCCATCGAAACACGCGATCTCACCAGGACGCATCGCGAGATCATCGCGCTCGACCGCGTGAACCTCAAGATTCACGCGAACACCATCACGGGCCTCCTCGGCCGCAACGGCGCCGGCAAGACGACCTTCATGTCGATCGCGACCGCGCAGGATCGCCCCACCTCGGGCGAGGTGCTCGTGAACGGGGAGAAACCGTTCGAGAACGCCTCCATCCTCGAGCAGCTCTGCTTCATCCGCGACAACCAGCGCTACCCCGACGACTACAAGGTGCGCCACGCGCTGCGGGCCGCGAGGATCTTCTACCCGAACTGGAGCGACGAACTCGCGACCGAACTCGTCGAGCTCTTCCGCATCCCGAAGAAGACGCAGATCAAGAAGTTCTCGCGGGGCCAGTTCTCGGCCATCGGCATCGTAATCGGCCTCGCCTCGCGCGCACCGATCACCTTCTTCGACGAGCCCTACCTCGGGCTCGACGCCACGGCGCGCGGCTACTTCTACGATGTGCTGCTGCGCGACTACGGCGAGCACCCGCGCACCATCGTGCTCTCCACCCACCTGATCGACGAGATGGATCGCCTGCTCGAGCGGGTGGTCATCCTCGACGCGGGGAAGGTCGTGCAGGACGCCGATGTCGACGAGCTGCGCGGTCATGCGCACCAGGTCACCGGGCGCGAAAGGGCCGTGCGGGCCTACGCCGAGGGGCGGCGCGTCCTGAAGCGCCGCAGCATGAGCGGCCTGTCGAGCTACGTGATCGAGGGGCGGCTCACCGCGGAGGATCGCGAGCTGGCGGCGGACGCCGACCTCGAGCTGGGGCCGGTCGGCCTGCAGGACCTCGTCGCCGCCTATGGCGTGGGCGAGACGGAGGCGGGCGATCCGCCCCCGCATTCCCCGGTCGAACCGGCCGACGCATCGAGCCGCGAAGGAGCACGCTCATGAACCGCATCGTGAAGACCGCCCGGCTGCAGATGAACAAGCCGGAGTCCACCTTTCTCGTGCCGCTGTACATCCTGGGTCTCGTGCTCGTCGTCTCGGCGGTCATCGTGCTCGCCATTCAGCGCGGCGGCGGCGACCCCGGAACCGCCGAGTACGTGCAGGGCGCGCGCATGAACATGGGAGCCGTCTGGTCGCTGCCCGGCTTCATCGTCTACCTCGGGGTGCAGGCCGTCGCCACGACGTTCCCCTACGCGATGGCGCTCGGGGCCACGCGCCGCGCATTCGTGTTCGGCACCATGATCACGAACCTCATCCAGTCGCTGTACATCGCGCTCGTGATGCTCGCCCTGCTCGGGCTCGAGCTGCTCACCGACCACTGGTTCATCGGCGTCTACGCCCTCGCCGTGTACGTCCTCGGGGCGGGCAACCCGCTGCAGCTCTTCCTCACGGTCTTCATCGGGATCTTCGCGTTCCTCTCGATCGGCGGAGTGTTCGGCGCGGTGTGGGTGCGCTACGGCCAGCG
>JBDIAD010000028.1:0-9847 GCA_039812205.1 Leucobacter sp. | reverse complement strand
TTCGTGAGGTCCTCCGCGAGCATCACGATGATGCCGCTCGGCCCGCGCACATAGGTGAGCTTGTACACGTCCTGGTAGTTCGCGACGCCGCGGAGCGGAAAGCAACCGTGCCTCGCCGCGATCGCGAGCGCCTCGTCGATGTCGTCGACGGAGAACGCGACCCGATGCATGCCGATCTCGTTCGGCAGCGTCGGCGCGGTCGGGATCGCGTCGGGATGGATGTATTCGAACAGCTCGATGCGGCCGTGACCATCGGGGGTCTGCAGCATCGCGATCTTCGCATGATTGCCGTCGAGCCCCACTGCCGTGTCGGCCCAGTCGCCGCTGACCGTATCGGTGCCGACGACCGTGAGGCCGAGATCCGTGAAGAACGCGACGGCTGCCTCGATATCTTCCACCGCGATACCGACGTTCTCGAACTTGATCGTCATGTCGCGCAGACTACTCCCGACCGCGGAGCAAAGCCAGGGCGGCCAGGACGGGCAGGATCATCGTGCCGCCGTCACGCGAGGTGCTCGTGCCGATCGCGGTGCGTGAGCGCGAATGTCAGCATGATCAGGCCGCCGATCACGGTGAGCCCGACGGCGATGAACCAGGTGGTCTGCATGCCGAGGGTGTCGATGAACATCGAGATCAGGAACGGCATGCCCGCGAGGCTGAGGTAGCTCGCCACGCCGACCACGGAGCTGACCCGTCCGATGTAGAGCGGGTTCGTGTTGCGCAGCTGGATCACCTGGCTCACCGGGGAGTTCGCGAGCACGGTGATGCCGACTGCGATCGCCGCGATCCAGAACCCGATGGGGCCGAACGCGGGGGAGATCGCGAGCATGAAGAGAGCGAGGGCCGAGCTGAACGCGGTGAGCATCAGCATGAACGGCTCGTTGCGCGCCCGAAGCCAGCGCACCCAGACGAAGCGGCAGAGAATGCTGATGCCGGCGGCGATGCCGCTCGCGTTCGCGGCTGCGGCCGTCGAGACGCCGGCCTCGGTGGTGCCGTAGATCACCATGTAGGTGCCGACGGCGGTGAAGGCGCCCACGGTGAGGGCGGAGAAGGGGATCATCCACCAGATGATCGGGTTCGCGATGCGACCGTTCCAGTGCTCGATAGCGGCTGCTCGCTGCGCGCTCACCTCGGGCACAGGGGCTGCAGCGGCATCCGCATTCTCGGGCACGGCGGGCGCCTGCACTCCGACGTGCCTGATGCGCTTCGCGCCGCGGAAGATGAAGTGCGCGGATACGCCGAGCAGCAGCATGAGCACGACGACCACGGTCGACGTTGCGCGCCAATCGGCGAAAGGCTCGGTGAGGCCGAAGGTGAGACCCGTCACGAGACCGGATGCGGGAAGGCCGATCGACTTCCACGCGATCGCGTTCCGTCGGCTTTCGTCGGGCACGTAGTCGACGATCAAACGATTCGTGAGCGGATTGTTCATCGAGATGCCGAGCCCGCACATCGCCGCCGCGAGGAAGAGCTGGCCCGCACTGAGCGCCGCCGCGAACATTCCGAACGAGATCGACCCCCAGATCACCGAGAAGAGGATGATCTTCTTCCCGTCGACGCGGTCGGCGATGAAGCCGGAAGGGATGCCGCCGATCGCACTGCAGAAGAACATCAGAGCCATGAGCAGACCGAGCTGCGACGGGTCGATGTGAATGTCGCGTTCGAACGAGGGGCCGAGCACGCCGATGCCGAATTCGCCGAAGTGCGCCACGATGGCGGTGCCGATGCAGACGGCGACGACGGCGAATACGGGCAGAGTCTTGGTATCGCGAACCGGTGCGCTCTTCGGCGAGGTCGCGTTCATCTGAGAAGCCATTTCCTCACGAGACTATGGCGTCAGTCAATTCTGTGACAAGTCTGTCGCAGAGTGGACCGCCTCGGTTTCAGGTGGGAAGCGGTGCCGGGCACTTCATGCGCGTCGGCTTGCCCGGGCCCCCGCGGTCGATCCGATGCCGCGCCAGAGGTTGCGAGCAGATCGGGCACGCGGGATCCGCGGGCGGCACATACGCCGGTTCATCCGGATCGCCGAGTTGCGAGGGTCCTTCGAACTGGTAGAAGAATCTGCGCCAGGCCGGCCAGAACCCGGGCTGACCGTCCCATGGTGTTGCGTGCCAGAGGCGCCGTTTTCGTTTGTGCACAAACGAATCGTAGCACAGTCGTTTGTGCACAAACGAGTATGCTCGATGCATGGCATCCACCTCTGACGACCTTCTCGAACTCGATCAGCAGGTCTGCTTCGCGCTCGCCGTGGCGAGTCGCAATGTGATCGCGATGTACCGGCCGATTCTCGAGCCCCTGGGGCTCACGCACCCGCAGTATCTCGTCATGCTCGCGCTGTGGGGCAAGGCGCCCATTCGGTTCGGCGAGATCGCGGATCTGCTCCGAATCGACCCGGCGACACTTTCGCCGCTCGTGAGGCGACTCGAGCAGGCGGGGCTCGTCGAGCGGCAGCCGGTCGCGGGCGACGAGCGCACGTTCGAACTCGTTCCGACCCGGTCCGGTCGCGAGCTGCGGGAGCGGGCACTCGGCGTGCCGCCGGCGATCATCGCACGGCTTGGCATGTCGATCGATCGACTCGTCGCGCTACGGAACGAACTCACCGCGGTGATCGCTGCGACCGACGATCTCGGGTAGTGCGGCGCGCTACAACTGGGATAGGACGGCGCCGAGCACGAGAACGAGCAGCAGGATATCGATCCCGAGCAGGATCGCGAAGGGGATGATCGAGCCGGCGGTCCGGGCCATCGCGAGCGTGTGGTAGACCACGAGAACGATGAGCCCCGGGATTGCGAGTACCGCCATGAGCGGCGCGAAGATCGTCGCGGCGACGAGCAGCAGAATGACGATCGGGAGCACCTTCATCACGGGCCACGCACCCCGTTCTTCCGTCGCCGCCATCGGAACCACTCCTCTCGACTGTTCGTATTCCACCATACGGCTCTTCCCGAAGCGGTAGCGTCGGGAGGCGATGACTCAGAGCCGGTGTGGATCTCGGGGATGGACTATCGCGAGCGTCCCGGCACGGCGATGCAGTGGCGGCAACGCAAGCAGATGCAGGATCGATACCTGGGAGCCAAGAATCTGCGGGGCGAGTCGCCAAGGCTGCCGAATGGTCTGAAGCGGATCCGCATGTTCCCGGAGTGGGGAGCGCGAATTCCGCCGTGGGGCGACCTGCCTGATCCGTACCCGGCCGGCAGGGGAGAGATCTCGATCGGCGACGATCTCGAGGCTGCCCTCACCGAGTGGAGTCTCGAATGGGAGAGTTCCGGATTCGTCTCGGGTCATCCGGAATCCTGGCGCGAGCGAGGGTGGGAACTGTATGAGCGGGTGCAAGCCTGTTGTCGGGAGGTCGTGGAGGTGCTGCCGCTGTTCGATTGACGAATGACGGATCGGGAATACCGCGCGCACGGGCGCGTTACCCCTTCATGAATTCGAACCGAGAGAAGGGGAGCCCGTAGATGAACTCGCGTGCAGTCGAGACGAGCGTGCCGCTCATTGACGAGCTTGCCAACCGCTGGAGCCCGCGGGCGTTCAGCGCGGAGCACTCATTCGCCGAGGGGGCGCTCCGCGGCGCGTTCGAGGCGGCGCGCTGGGCGCCGAGCGCGAACAACACGCAGCCGTGGAGGTTCATACTCGCCCGCCGCGGCAGCGAGAACTTCGCGAAGGTGCAGGCGGCCCTTCGCGGCTTCAACCAGGTGTGGGCGGGCAACGCGGCGGCACTCATCGTGAACATCGCGATCACGGAGAATGAGAACGGCGATCCGCAGCCATGGGCGACCTACGATCTCGGCCAGGCGGTCGCGCATCTGAGCATCCAGGCGCAGGCCGATGGGCTCCACGTGCATCAGATGGGCGGATTCGACCGCGATGCGATCGTCGAGGACTTCGGGCTCTCGACGGGTCAGCAGCCGATCTCGGTGACCGCCATCGGCGAACTCGGTTCGGCCGATCAGCTGCCCGACCCGCTGCGCGAACGGGAATCCGCGCCCCGCGTGCGCCGCGAACTCGACGAACTGTTCATCGTTCGCGACTGACGGCGCCCATCGCCGGGCGAGTACGGACGGGTGTCTGACGAACGCCGGTTCGGACCCGAGATGCGCGGCTCCGAACCGGCGGCTGGATACGCGACAGTTCAGTCGCGCATCTCGTCTTTTGCTTCGTTCCGCGCCTTCGTCGCATCCCGTTCGGCCTCGGCCTTCTTGACGTTCGCCTCGGCCTTCGCCTCGTCGATCTTGTCCTTGGCCCGATCGATGCCGTCTTCGACGGTGCGTCCGACCTTCTTCGCCGCAGCCTGCGCGGTCTCCTTCGCGTCGTCCAGGATTCCCATGATCTGACCCTTTCTTCGAGTGGACTCTCAACTCTGCCGATGCCCGAGCGGCATGTCGAGGTGCTGGACGAGATATCGCCTCGATAGCTACAATGCGCCCCTCGCACGCCTCGCCCCGCATTCGAACGAATCCGCTCGCAGGATACGTCCGAGTCCCTGAAAGGTGAAGGCCCTTCGTCGCGGCACGGGCTCGATCTAGTGTCGAATCGTCGAGCAGGTTCGAGGCCGCTCGATACCCGAGAAGGAAAAAGAGGAGGACATCATGAATATGCGAGACGACGAGCAGCGAGGCGACGAGAGCTGGGAGATGCCTCAGGAGCACGGCGGGATGGAACTGCGCCCCGATCTCGAAGAGCAGCAGCGGCGCCTCTACGAACCGATGCCGGGCCTCGATCCCGACCTTGACGGCGAGGAGGAGGGCGACGACGGGGAAGAGGGCGACGACGAGGAGGAATGAGAGTCCTCCGCGATCCTGACGACTGATCGCGGAGTGATCGTCTGCGCGGGGCGACGCGTCTCGTACGGGGTCGGCTTCGGGCTTATGCGTCTATCGGGCTTAGGCTGTGAAGATGAGCCGCCCGCAAGCCGCACGCAGCGCAGGACTCCGCAGACGGGGGCGGGATCGCGCCCTGTACGTCGAGATCGTGATCCGCGCCCCCATGGAGCGGGTCTGGGAGCTGACGCAGAACCCGGAGCTGCATCCTCGCTGGGATGCGCGCTTCAGCGCCATCGTGCCGACCGCCGTGCGGGGCAACGGCGCACAGGAGTTCCGTTATGAACTGAAGCTCGGGGTGTGCACGATTCGCGGCACCGGCGTCTCGCTCGGGGAACGGGTGAGTGCGCGGGGCGACCGTACGTCGGCTCTGGCCTTCACTCCGGCGAATGCGCTGTCTCCGCTCGGCGAGGGGCGAGGCTACTGGAGGTACATACCGGTATCCGAGGGCGTGCGCTTTCTGACGGGATACGATTACGCGCCCGGGTGGGGCCTGATCGGGCGTATTCTCGATCCTCTGATCACCCGTCGGTTCGTATGGTGGATGACGGCCTGGAGCTTCGATCGGCTTCGCCTGTGGGCCGAAGCGGGCATCGAGCCCGAGCGGTTCCCGATGTGGCGCGCGCTGCTGCCGGGGCGGGGTCCGAGGCCTCGGGCCCGGAATTGCAGATCGAACCCGAGGACTCCGCGAGAGCGGATCATGCAGGACGCGCCCGAGACGCTGCGGGAGATCGCCCGATGAGCGGCCAGGAGAGCGTGTTCCGCCGGGCCCTGGGAGCCGACTTCGACCGGCTGCACCCGCAGCTGCAGCGTCGTTTCGGCGTTGGGGTCGCCGCTGGCTACGGTTGCGTCGGCACCGGCGTCATGCGCACCATCCGCCGAGGCCCGTGGTGGACGGTACCGTTTCTCGCCCTGGGGACGTTCCGGAACATCATGTTCCCCGAGAGCGGCGAGAATGTCCCGTTCCAGATCGACAACTACGCCTATATCGACGGCTACGGCCGCGAGACCGTCACCTTCGTGCGCACGATGCGGCTGCGGCACGGACGCCGGCGCCGTTTCGACGCGACGATGATCTACAGCTCCGCGCGGGGGCGCGTCGTCGACTATCTGGGCACCCACCAGCATCTCGCGGTGGATCTCGACCTCTCCGTGACGGATGACGGGGCGCTGAGACTGCGCTCCGGCTCGCAGCGGTTCTACGAGGGCATCATCGGCTTCAAGTTCCCGATGCTGCTGAGCGGGGTCGCGGATCTCACCGAGCGCTTCGACGACGCGCGGGGGGTCTTCGTCATCGATCTGCAGGTGCGCAACCGCGTGTTCGGATTCCTGTTCGGCTATCGCGGCGAGTTCACCTGCGAATACGTTGCCGGCCGGGACGCGCCCGAAACCGCGAAGCCCTATCGGGAGGAGCGCCGCGAATGAGCGGGCGCGACTCGGTATTCCTGCGCGCCCTCGGCGACGAGGCGGCACAGCTGAGACCCGAGGTGCTGGAGTACGTCTCCGGGCCCCCCGAGGGCCATGCGATCGGCATCGGGGAGGGCGTGTTCGCCGTGGCCGGGAGTCCGTATCGACGCCTCGCCGGGCTTCTCCGCTTGATGGTCGGGCCGGGTGTGGCGCTCACCGCATATGAACGCGATGTGCCCTTTACGATCCGCAATCTGCCGAGTTCCGAGGGCGGGGCTCTGAGCCTCGCCGCCGAGCGGGAGTTCCGCTTCGGCTCGGGCGCTCAGCGCTTCCTCGACACTCTTCGCGTCGGCGCCGTGCCGGGCACGCTCGTGAACGTCCCCGGTGCGCACGGGAGGATCGAGATCCTCCTGAGCTGCTCGGCCACGGAAGCCGGCGATCTGCTGCTGCGATCCCGAGCCGCGCGGCTGCGCCTCGGGAATCGGCGCATCAGGCTGCCGAGGCTTCTGGCGGTGAGGCTCGAGGCCGTCGACGGCTGGGACGCGGAGCGGGAGCGCCGCACCATCGACGTTCGCGTGCGGAGCCCGCTGCTCGGAACGGTCATGCGCTACCGGGGATGGTTCCGGTACCGCTACGCCTGAGGCGTCTCGACCTCCTCGCGAGTGTGCGACCGCTTCGCGGCACGCTTCGCTTCGCGGCGTTCACGGGCGCCCTCGACGAGGTTGTAGAGCGTCGGCAGCACGATCAGCGTGAGCACCGTCGATGAGACGAGCCCGCCGATGACGACGATCGCGAGCGGCTGCGAGATGAAGCCCGCGTGGCCGGTGATGCCGAGCGCCATCGGGGTCAGGGCGAGGATCGTCGCGAGCGCGGTCATGAGAATGGGGCGCAGACGCTTCTCGCCGCCCGCGAGCACCGCGTCCGCCGTCGGCAGGCCCTTGCGGCGGTACTGGTTCACGAGATCGACGAGCACGATCGCGTTCGTGACCACGATGCCGATGAGCATCAGTACGCCGATCAGCGAAGCGACGCCGAGCGGGACCTGCGTGATGATCTGCAGCGCGATCGCGCCCGTCGCGGCGAACGGCACGGAGATCAGCAGCAGGAGCGGCTGGCGCAGCGACTTGAAGGTCGCGACCATCACGACGTAGACGATCAGGATCGCCGCCAGCATCGCGAGACCCAGCTGCTTGAAGGAGTCGGCCTGCTGCGATGCGACGCCGCCGAGTTCGGCGCGCGCGCCCTCGGGCAGCTGCACGGCGTCCATCGCCGCATTGACCGATGCGGTCGCGACGGCGAGATTATCGGAGGCCGGGGGAATCGTGATCGTCGCGGTGCGCTGGCCGGCCTGCGTGGTGAGGGACGACGGCCCGGTGCGCTCCTCGACCGTCGCGATGTCGTGCAGTGACACGGGGCCGGCGGGCGTCATGATCGGGAGTTCGCGCAGCGCGGCGAGCGTTGCCGGCGGCTCGGCGGAGAGGACGACCACCGAGAGCGAGGCGTCGTCGATCTCGACGGTACCGATCTGCTGCGGCTGCATCGCCGCCGACACCATCGAGCCGATGGCGACCTCGCTGAGGCCCAGGCGTGCGGCGGCGTGCCGATCCACCTCCACCGCGATATAGGGCAGCGCATCCGCGAGATTGCTCGTCACCTCGCCCACGCCGTCGCGGCCCTTCAGTTCGGCGATGAGCGCGTCGGTCGCCTGCTGCAGGGCATCGCCGCCAGGGGCGGTGACGGTCACGGTGATGTCCGAGCTGAAGCCGCCCTCGGAGGCGCTCACCGCGAGCTCGCCCGCGTCGGTGAGGGAGTCGAGTCTCTGCTGAACCGTCGCCCGCAGCTCCTCCTGATTCGCCGTGTCGCTCGTCAGAATCGAATAGGTGACGCTCGATCCTCCCGAGAACACGTCGAAGAGCGGCGAGCCGCTCGACCCGATGGAGGCCTGAACGTGGGTGATGCCGTCGATTCCCGAGAGCGCGGCCTCGACCGTTCTGGCGGCGTCCGACTGAGCCTGCAGGCTCGCGGAATCGCCGACCTTCTGCGTCACGGTCATGGTGTTCTGGCCAGAGTCGCTCAAGAAGTTCACCTTCATCAGGGGAGCGGCGGCCATGGTGCCGACGAGCACGAGCAGCGCGATGGCGATCGTCGTCGCCGAATGCTTCAGCGTCCACGAGAGCACGGGCCGGTAGATCCTCTGCAGCGGGGTCGGCGGCGTATGCGGATCCTCGGGGTCGATGCGACGGCCCTCCGCATCCACCGGTGCCTTGCCGGGCTTCAAGAACCAGTATGCGAGCACCGGCACGATCGTGAGCGCGACCAGCAGCGACGCCGTCATCGCGATCGTGACCGTCATCGCGAAGGGCCGGAAGAGCTCGCCGACCATATCGCCGACGAAGACGATCGGCAGGAACACCGCGACCGTCGTGATCGTGGAAGCCGTGATGGCCGCGGCGACCTCGCGCACGGCGAGGCGGATGGCGGCACCGCGATCCGCCCCCTCGACGTAGTGGCGCTTGATGTTCTCGATCACCACGATGGAGTCGTCGACGACGCGCCCGATCGCGATGGTGAGGGCGCCGAGCGTGAGCATGTTGAGCGAGTACCCGAAGGCCTGCAAACCGATGAAGGTGATCAGCACGCTCGTCGGGATCGAGATGGCGGTCACGAGCGTCGAGCGGATCGACAGCAGGAAGACCAGGATCACCAGCACCGCGAACGCGAGGCCGAGGAGGCCCTCCACCGCGAGCGTCTCGATCGACTGCTCGATGAAGGGCGCCTGGTCGAACACGACTGTGAACGTCGCGCTCGGGAAGAGCGACTCGAGGTCGTCGAGCGCCGAGAGCACGCCCTTCGACACGTCGACGGTGTTCGCCGACGGCAGTTTCGTGATGGCGATCGTGAGCGCGTCCTCGCCGTCGACGCGCGACATCGAGGTGATCGGCGACGGCACCTGGGCGACCGTCGCGACATCGCCGATCGTGGCATCCGTACCGGGCAGCGGCAGCGCCGACAGCTCGTCGATCGAGGTGATCTTCACCCCGGTCTGCACCGTGAGCGTCCGGTCGTTCTCGGTGATGCTGCCACCGGGCATCAGGATGCCGTTGAGCTTCAGCGCCTGGGAGATCGCATCGGGCCGGGCGCCCGCCGCGGCGAGCTTCACGGGGTCGGGGGTGATCGTGACCCGCTGGCCGGTGCCGCCCATGATCTGGGCCGCGTTGACGCCCGTCACATGCTCCAGCTCGGGCACGACCGTGCTCTCGAGCGCGGCCTGCGCGGTCTCGGCGTCGGCGAACCCGGTGACGGCGATCTGGATGACCGGGAAGTCGTCGACCGAGATGCTCAGCACCTGGGGTGCGAGATCGGCGGGCAATTGCCCGGAGATCCGGTTGATCGCCTGCTGCATCTTCTGCTCGGCCGTCGCGAGGTTCGTGCCGTAGGTGAACCGCGCCTGCACGACCGACATGTTCGTCGAGCTCGTCGCGGTCGTCGACTCGAGCCCCGGAACGCCCTGAATCGCGGCCTCGATCGGCGTCGAGACGTCGTTCTCGGCGACCTCGGGCGAAGCGCCCGGGTAGGGCGAGACGACGACGAGCGCGGGCAGCTCGAGCGACGGGATGAGC
>JBDIAD010000027.1:0-9915 GCA_039812205.1 Leucobacter sp. | reverse complement strand
CGTCGTGCACCCCGAGGCGAACATCATCTTCGGCACCGTCATCGACGACACCCTCGGCGATGAGGTCCGCGTCACGGTCATCGCCGCCGGATTCGACGATGTGCCCGTCACCTCCTCGGGCGAGATGCTCCCGGAGCGCGGCCGTCGCGGAAGCCGCGTCGAAACCCTCGAGGATCTGCCGCCGGCACCGCGTCCGGAGCTCGCGTCCGCGATCGCGCACGCAACCGGCGAGATCGAGAACGGGCAGTTCGGCGGCGCGATCGCGAACCCGCCCGTCGAGGACCAGATCTCCGATCCGGCATTCGAGGGCGACGACGACGATCTCGACATCCCCGAGTTCCTGCGCTAGGTCCACGTGACCTCCGAGCTCCAGGAGCGCCTCGAGCGCGTACGGGCCGCCGTCGCGGGTGCCGCCGCGGCGAGCGGCCGGGACGACTCCGAGCTCACCCTGATCGTGGTGACCAAGTTCCACCCGGCGCCGCTCGTGCGCGAGCTGCACGAGCTCGGCGTGCGCGACGTCGGCGAGAACCGTCATCAGGAGGCGCAGGCGAAGGCCGCCGAATGCTCGGATCTCGAGCTCCGCTGGCATTTCATCGGCCAGCTGCAGACGAAGAAGGCTCGGCAGGCCGCGCGCTACGCGCACGCGATCCACTCCATCGATCGCGAACGACTGGTCGACGCCTTCGCCGGCGACTTCGCCCCCGAGCACGGGCCGATCGAGGCGTTCGTACAGGTGAACCTCACCGACGACCCGGGGCGGGGCGGGATCGCGCCTCACCAGCTCGAACGGCTCGCCGAACGGGTGCTCGAGACCCCGGCTCTGAGGCTCCGAGGCGTGATGGCCGTCGCCCCGCTGCCGGAGGAGGAGCCGCCTGCCAGCGCCTTCGCGCGACTGGCCGGCTACTCCGCGCGCGTCGCGCGCCTCGAGCCCGCCGCGACCGCCATCTCGGCCGGTATGACCCACGACTTCGCGGAGGCCATCGCCGCCGGTGCGACACACCTCAGAATCGGCAGTGCAATCACGGGAAACCGGCCCGTCGCCGGTTAGTGTCGAAGCACGACAATCGTAGGGAGATCGATATGGCAAACCCGCTGAAGAAGACGATGGTGTTCCTGGGCCTCGCCGAGGAAGACCTCGAGCAGCGCGACGCGCATGAATCGCACGCCGCCGAAGCAGCCCCGGCCCCTGTGCGCAGCACGCCGCAGCGCGCGACGGTCACTCCGCTGCGCAAGGCGACGCCGACCCGACAGCCGGTAATGGGAGCCATGAACGAAATCCTCACCGTCCATCCGACCGAGTACCGCGAGGCCGCGGCCGTGGCCGAGAGCTTCCGCGAGGGAATCCCGGTCATCATGAACCTGTCGCGCATGAACGAGGCGGACGCGAAGCGTCTGATCGACTTCGCGAGCGGACTGTCCATGGGTCTGCACGGCCGCATCGAGCGCGTGACGACGAAGGTGTTCCTGCTGTCGCCCGAGCACATCGCCGTGAGCGATGGCGAGCGCACGGCTCCGGCCGAAGACGGAGGCTCGTTCTTCGTCAGCGCCGCTTCGTAGTCTCCAGTAGTCTGCAGAGGTGACGTTCCTCCTCATCCTCGTCATCATCCTGTTGTGGATGATCCGCGTCTACACCTGGATCCTGTGGGCGCGATTCATTCTCGATTGGGTCCGAGTGTTCAACCCGAGATTCCGTCCCACGGGCTTCTGGGTGATTCCGGTGGAGACGGTCTACGCCGCCACCGATCCGCCCATCAAGATGTTCCGCAAGATCCTGCCTCCGATCAGACTCGGTCAAGTCTCCCTCGATCTGGGGTGGATGCTCACCCTGCTGACCTGTCTGATTCTCCTGGCAGTCATCCCGCTTCTGGTTCGCTGACGACAAAGTTTGCTACCGTTATTTCAACCCTTGCACTGATCCGAATGAAAGAGACTCCGGAATGGCATTGACACCCGAAGAGGTCGTAAACCAGCAGTTCACGATCACGAAGTTCCGCGACGGATACGATCTGGATCAGGTTGACGAGTTCCTCGACACGATCGTCGAAGAGATCCGTCAGCACGAGGCCGAGAAGACGGAGCTCCGCGAGCAGCTCGAGGCCGCGCAGGCCCGTATCGCCGAGCTCGAGGCCGAGCTCGAGAAGAGCGGCGGGGCCGAGTCCGACGACGCCGCAGCCGTTCCCGCGTCCGAGCGCACCATCGTGGTCGACGCGCCCGCCGCGCCCGCGCCCGCCACTCAGGAGGAGCGCCCGCACGAGGCCGACGCGGTGAAGTCGAGCGCCATGCTGCAGCTCGCGCTCGAACTGCACGACAAGCACGTGAAGGACGGCGAGGATCGCCGCGACGAGATCATCCTCGAGGCCGAGACCAAGGCGAAGCAGCTCGTGAAGGAGGCCGAGGATCAGCGCGCCGAGGAGCTGCGCATCCTCACCGGCGAGCGCGACGATTTCAGCAACCGCATCAAGGAGCTGCGCGAGTTCGAGTCGGAGTACCGCGGCACGCTCCGCTCGTACATCCAGTCGCAGCTGCGCAACCTCGACGGCTCGCCGGAGCCCGGCGGCGCGCCGTCCGGCCTCGGCTAAGCCCTCGGAGTGACACGCTCGCAAGGCTCGGACGCCGATTCGGCACCGAACTCGACATCACTCTCGGACGCGAGCGCGACCCGCACTGACGGGTCGCGCTCGCGTCGTCGTGCGCAGGCGCTGAGCCTGCTCGCACTCGCGCTGGTGGTGCTCGCCGTCGATCAGCTGAGCAAGAACTGGGTGGTCGCGAATCTCCCCGAGTGGGAATCGGTTCCGGTGCTCGGCGAGGTGCTGCAGTGGCGGTTCGTGCGCAATTCCGGCGCGGCGTTCTCGCTTGCGAGCGGATCGACATGGATCTTCACGATCCTCGCGGTGATCGTGATCGGAGCGATCCTGTGGCAGGTGCGCCGGCTCGGCTCGCGCGCCTGGGCGCTGTTCTTCGCGCTGCTGCTGGGCGGAGTGCTGGGCAACCTGGTGGATCGCCTGACTCGCGAGCCCGGTTTTCCCGTGGGCCACGTCGTCGACTTCATCTCCACGCCCTGGTTGATCCCCGCGATCTACAACGTCGCCGACATCGCGATCACGGGTTCGATGGCGATCTTCATCATTCTGGTGCTGCTCGGGGTGCCGCTCGACGGGTCGCCGAGGCAGCGCCGCGCGGCGCATGCCGAAGTCGAGGCAGACGCCGATCCCGCCTCCGGAGCCGATGAGACACCCGATGCCGAGCCGAACCCGGAGTCCCGGCAGTGATGGAGCACCGTGCGCTTCCCGTGCCCGACGGCCTCGAGGGCGAGCGGGTCGATGCCGCGCTCGCGAAGCTACTCGGCCTCTCGCGCAGCTTCGTCGCCGAGATCATCGCCGCCGCGGGGGTGCGCGTCGACGGGAAGACGGCGGCCAAGAGCGACCGGCTGGTCGCCGGCACGTGGCTCGAGGTCGAATGGGAGGCCAAGCGCGATCCCGAGATCATCCCGATCGATCTGCCCGAGCTCAGCATCGTCCACGACGACGACGATCTCGTCGTCGTCGACAAGCCGGTGGGCGTGGCGGCGCACCCCTCGCTCGGCTGGACGGGGCCGACCGTGCTGGGAGCCCTCGCCGGGGCGGGCTACCGGATCGCGACCTCAGGGGTTCCCGAGCGGCAGGGCATCGTGCACCGGCTCGACGTCGGCACGAGCGGGCTCATGGTCGTCGCGAAGAGCGAGCGCGCGTACAGCGTGCTCAAGCGGGCGTTCCGCGAACGGACCGTGCACAAGGTCTACCACGCCGTCGTGCAGGGGCACCCCGACCCCTTCTCGGGCACCATCGACGCGCCCATCGGTCGCCATCCGGGCAGCGAATGGAAGTTCGCGGTGACCGCCGCGGGCAAGCACTCGGTGACCCACTACTCGACGCTCGAGGCGTTCCGCTTCGCCACTCTGCTCGAGATCGAACTCGAGACGGGGCGCACGCACCAGATCCGAGTGCACATGGCCGCTCAGCACCATCCGTGCGTCGGAGATCCGATGTACGGCTCGGATCCGAAGCTCTCCGAGCGGCTGGGGCTCGACCGGCAGTGGCTGCACGCGATGCGCCTCGGGTTCAGGCATCCGGCGAACGGCGAGTACGTCGAGTACGAGAGCACCTATCCTGCGGATCTGCAGAGAGCGCTCGACCTGCTTCGCGAGTAGCCTAGAGGCAGCCGGGCGAAGGAGAAGCGAGTGGCAGGTCAGGACGGTTTCGTACATCTTCACACGCACACCGAGTACTCGATGCTCGACGGTGCGGCGCGAGTCCGGCCGCTGATCGAAGCCGCCCATCAGGCCGGGATGCCCGCGATCGCGATCACGGATCACGGGAACACCTTCGGAGCTTTCGACTTCTGGCGGACCGCGCGGGATGTCGGCATCAAGCCGATCATCGGGATCGAGGCCTACCTCACGCCCGGGACCCATCGCGGCGACCGCACCCGGGTGCGGTGGGGAAGCGGCGGCGGAGACGATGTCTCGGGCGGCGGCGCCTACACGCATATGACGATGCTCGCCGAGACGACGGAGGGCATGCACAACCTCTTCCGGCTCTCGAGTCTCGCGTCGATCGAGGGCACCTACTTCAAGCCCCGCATGGACCGCGAGCTGCTGCAGCGCTACGCGACGGGCGTCATCGCCACGACGGGCTGCCCCTCCGGGGAGATCCACACCCGGCTTCGACTCGGCCAGTACCGCGAGGCGCGGGAGGCGGCTGCGGAGTTCCAGTCGATCTTCGGCAAGGAGAACTTCTACTGCGAGATCATGGATCACGGCCTCGAGATCGAACGGCGAGTGCAGACGGAACTGCTGCAGATCGCGCGCGACCTCGGGATTCCGCTGCTCGCGACGAACGATCTGCACTACGCGCACCAGAACGACGCGAAATCGCATGAGGCGCTGCTGTGCGTGCAGTCGGGCTCGACGCTCGACGACCCGGGCCGCTTCAAGTTCGACGGAGACGGCTACTACCTGAAGAGCGCCGCCGAGATGCGGCAGATCTTCCGCGAGCTGCCGGAGGCGTGCGACAACACCCTGCGCATCGCCGAGCGCTGCAGCAGCGACTTCAACACCTCTGCGAACTACATGCCGCGCTTCGACGTGCCCGAGGGGGAGACCGAGGAGTCCTGGTTCGTGAAGGAGGTCGAGCGAGGCCTGCACTACCGGTACCCCGCGGGGATCCCCGACGAGGTGCGCAAGCAGGCCGAGTACGAGACCCGGGTCATCACCCAGATGGGATTCCCCGGCTACTTCCTCGTGGTGGCCGACTTCATCAACTGGGCGAAGGATCACGGGATCCGCGTGGGGCCGGGTCGCGGATCCGGCGCGGGATCGATGGCCGCCTACGCCATGCGCATCACGGATCTCGATCCGCTCAAGCACGGCCTGATCTTCGAGCGCTTCCTGAACCCCGACCGCGTGTCGATGCCCGACTTCGACGTCGACTTCGACGATCGTCGCCGCGGGGAGGTTATCCGCTACGTCACCGACAAGTACGGCGATGAGCGGGTGGCGCAGATCGTGACCTACGGCACGATCAAGTCGAAGCAGGCGCTCAAGGACGCCTCGCGGGTGCTGGGGTTCCCCTTCGGGATGGGGGAGAAGCTCACGAAGGCGATGCCCCCCGCCGTGATGGCGAAGGACATCCCGCTCGACGGGATCACGAACAAGAGCCACCCGCGCTACAAGGAGGCGGCCGAGTTCCGGGCCCTGCTCGAGACCGATCCCGACGCGAAGACCGTGTACGACACGGCGCTCGGCCTCGAAGGCCTGAAGCGGCAGTGGGGCGTGCACGCGGCCGGCGTCATCATGTCGAGCGAGCCGCTCATCGACGTCATCCCGATCATGAAGCGCGAGCAGGACGGGCAGATCGTCACGCAGTTCGACTACCCGAGCTGCGAGTCCCTCGGACTGATCAAGATGGATTTCCTGGGGTTGCGCACCCTCACGATCCTCTCGGACGCGCTCGACAACATCCGTCTGAATCGCGGGGAGGAGCTCGACCTCGAACAGGTCCCGCTCGACGACCGCGCCTCGTACGATCTGCTCTCCCGAGGCGATTCGCTCGGGGTGTTCCAGCTGGACGGCGGCCCGCTGCGCGCCCTGATGCGACTCATGAAGCCGGACAACTTCGAGGACATCTCGGCGCTCATCGCGCTGTACCGCCCGGGGCCCATGGGGGCGAACTCGCACAACAACTACGCGCTGCGCAAGAACGGTCTCCAGGAGATCACGCCGATCCACCCCGAACTCGAGGAGCCGCTCGCCGACATCCTCGACACGACCTACGGCCTGATCATCTATCAGGAGCAGGTGATGGCGGTGGCGCAGCGCGTGGCGGGGTTCAGCCTCGGCCAGGCGGATATTCTGCGCCGCGCGATGGGCAAGAAGAAGAAGGAGGAGCTCGACAAGCAGTACGAGGGCTTCTCCGCGGGCATGCACGAGCGCGGATTCTCGGACGGCGCGGTGAAGGCTCTCTGGGACATCCTGCTGCCCTTCTCGGACTACGCCTTCAACAAGGCCCATTCCGCCGCGTACGGCCTCGTGAGCTATTGGACGGCGTATCTGAAGGCCAACTACCCGGCCGAGTACATGGCCGCCCTGATGACCGCCGTCGGCGACTCGAAGGACAAGCTCGCGGTGTATCTCAACGAGTGCCGTCGCATGGGCATCAGCGTGCTCCCGCCCGACGTCGGGGCGTCGTTCGCGAACTTCACCCCGGTCGGCGGTGATATCCGCTTCGGCCTGGGGGCCGTGCGAAACGTCGGGCTGCACATCGTGGAGGGCATCCGCTCCGCGCGCGATGCGGGGGACGAGTTCGAATCGTTCCAGGACTTCCTGAAGCGCGTCCCGCTCTCGGTGCTGAACAAGCGCACCATCGAGTCGTTGATCAAGGCGGGCGCGTTCGACTCGCTCGGCAACACGCGGCGCGCGCTGCTGGAGGTGCACGAGAGCGCGATCGACAGCGCGGCGAAGGAGAAGCGCGACGCCGAGCACGGCAACGTCGGCTTCGATTTCGACAGCCTCTTCGCCGAGGCGGCCGAAGCCGCCGGTGGGGGCGCGGGGGGTGCATTCGCGGCCATCTCCGCGGTGCCGGACCGCCCCGAGTGGACCAAGCGCGACAAGCTCGCCTTCGAGCGGGAGATGCTCGGCCTGTACGTCTCGGACCATCCGCTGCGCGGGCTCGAGTCGGTGCTCGCGAGCGAATCGTCGACCACGATCGAGCGGGCGACCGGTCCCGATGCGATCGACGGGGATACCGTGACGATCGCGGGGCTGCTCACGAGCGTGCAGCATCGCACGGCCAAGTCGGGGAACCTCTACGGCATGGTCACGGTCGAGGATTTCACCGGCGAGATGCAGGTGCTCTTCATGGGGAAGTCGTATCTCGAGTACAGCTCGACCCTCGAGGCGGATGCGGTGGTCTCCGTCCGTGGGCGTCTGAGCTCCCGAGACGACGGAGTGACGATGCACGCCTACCAGGTATCGGCGGTGGACACGGGTACTCGGGACGACTCCCGCCCGCTGACGCTCCGGCTCTTAGAGCAGCACGCCACCGAATCGGTGGTGAACGAGCTCCGCGAGACGCTCGAGCGGCATCCGGGGATGAGCGAGGTGCAGCTGCAGCTCTCCACGCCCACCGCGCTGCGCATCTTCGAGCTCCCGCTCTCCGTGCAGGTGACCGCCGAACTCTACGGCGAGCTCAAGGCGCTTCTCGGCCCTCGGTGCCTGGCGGATGCCTGAGATGACCGAGCCGGAACGAAACGCGGGCGCGATCGCCGGAAGCAAGGGGGAGGGTATGCGCGAACAGCAGCAGCGGATCATCGAGACGCTCGGCGTTCGGTCGAGCGTCGATGCGGCGGCCGAGATCGAGCGCCGCGTCGAGTTTCTCGTGGAGTACCTGCGATCGATCCCCGGCGCGCACGGTTTCGTGCTGGGCATCTCGGGCGGTCAGGATTCGACGCTCGCCGGGCGGCTCGCCCAGCTCGCCGTCGAGCGGCTGCGGGCGGATGGGCGGAGCTGCGAGTTCGTCGCCGTCCGGCTGCCCTACGCGGTGCAGCACGACGAGGCGGATGCGCAGTCCGCGCTCGCGTTCATCCAGGCCGACCGGGAGGTGAGCGTCGACATCGCCGATGCGACCGACGCGATCGTCGCAGCGGTCGGCGCCGCGATGGGAGACCCCGTGAGCGACTTCACGAAGGGCAACGCGAAGGCGCGCATGCGCATGCTGGCGCAGTACACCATCGCCGGCGATCGGAGCCTGCTCGTCATCGGAACGGATCACGCCGCCGAGAACATCACCGGCTTCTTCACGAAGTTCGGCGACGGGGCCGCCGATGTGCTGCCGCTCGCCGGATTGACGAAGAGCCAGGGGCTGCAGATGCTCCGGCATCTCGGACTCCCCGAGCACCTCGCGTCGAAGGTGCCGACCGCCGATCTGCTCGACGAGATCCCGGGGCAGTCCGACGAATCGAGTCTCGGGGTCTCGTACGAGCAGATCGATGCGTATCTGCGCGGCGAAGCTGTGAGCGAAACCGTCGCGGAGGCCCTCGAATCGCGGTACCGTGGAAGCGAGCACAAGCGCCGCCTCCCGGTGACCCCGGCCGACACGTGGTGGCGCGAACAGGGGTGAATTCATGAGCACAACATTCGTCGTCGCCGGTGGTTGCTACTGGTGCCTGGACGCCGCGTACCGCGCGCTCCGAGGTGTGAGCGAGGTGCATTCGGGTTTCACCGGAGGCACCGCCGAGAACCCGAGCTACGAGGAGGTGTGCACCGGCACCACCGGTCATGCCGAGGCGGTGGCGGTGACATTCGACGAGACGGAACTGCCGGCCGAGGTCGTGCTCGACGCATTCTTCACGATGCACGATCCGACGCAGCTCAATCGTCAGGGCCACGATATCGGCACCCAGTACCGCTCGGCGATGTTCTACGCGGACGACGAGCAGCGCGAGCTGTTCGAGGCCGCGCGCGACCGCGCCGCGACGTACTGGCCGGGGGAGATCGTCACCACGATCGAACCACTGGGAACGCTCTACCCCGGGCCCGAGTATCACCAGGACTTCTTCGCGAAGAACCCGACGCAGGGCTACTGCCTCGCTGTGGCCGTGCCGAAGGTCAACAAGGTGCGGGCCGCATTCAGCGAGTACCTGAAGTAGCCGATCGCGCACCGAGCGCTCGAACGTCCCGATGCGCGCACGACTCCGCCTAGGCCACCCGGGCCGAAGCCTCGATGCTCGGTTCGCGGTCGGACGCGCCGTCGTCCGAGCCTGCTTCGGTTCCGCCCGCCGACTCGAAGGGCGACGCCCGGTCGAAGTCGACCGGGACGAAGGCGTCATCGAATGAATCCGTGGTGGGCTCGGAGGCGGCAGGCCTGCCGGTGATCGCGTCGCCGGGGGACGGATTCCTGTCGAACGAGGATACGCCCCAGCGCAGGTCGTGGCCGAGGGCGTCGGCGTCGATCTCGACGGAGGTGCCGGCCTTGCCGTCCGATTCCCAGCGCCGCACCCGAAGTCGCCCGTTGACGATGATCCGTTCACCTTTGCGGAGAGATCGGTGTGCGTTCTCGCCCAGGGCCCTGAAAACGCTGACGCCGTACCAGTTCGTCTCGCCCTCGACCCATTTCTGCTGCGCGCGATCATAGCGCCGCTCGTCGCTGGCGAGCCGGAACGAGCAGAGGGCCGCGCCCGCTTGCGTGACGATGTGACGAGGGTCGGTGGCGACCGTGCCGACGACGGTGACTTGGGTGCTCATGATGGGCCTCTTTCGTGGGGGATTCGTGGGAGATGATCAATCGGGCTCGCGCAGTGAAAGGCTGGGAGCGAGCCCGGCCGCGAACGCGTCGCGTACTCCCAAGGTTGTCGGATCGGTCCGTCGTCGCCGATGAATCT
>JBDIAD010000026.1:0-9928 GCA_039812205.1 Leucobacter sp. | reverse complement strand
CCCGGGCCACTGCCCCCGCCCGTCCGTCTCGATGCCGCGCTCGATGCCGCGCTCGAACATGATCTGCTCGCCGACGCATATCCCCAGCACCGGCCTGCCCCCCGCGAGGCGGCGATCGATGAGCTCGTCGCCGCGCACGGAGCGCAGAGCCTCCATGACCGCATCGAACGCTCCCACGCCGGGCACGACGAGTCCGTCGGCCGCCATCACGGCCTCCGGATCCCGAGTGAGCTCCACGCGCGCGCCGGCGCGTTCGAGCGCCTGCACCGCCGAGTGCACATTGCCCGAGCCGTAGTCGAGCACCGCGACCGTCTTCGCGCGGGGCTCGCCGGAAGCCCCCGCGGAAGCCTGCGGATCTTCGCTCACAGGGCGCCCTTCGTGCTCGGAATGCCGACGACCAGCGGATCCAGCGCCTTCGCCTGACGCAGCGCGCGAGCGAAGGCCTTGAACTCGGCCTCCGCAATGTGGTGCGGGTCACGACCCTCGAGCAGCCGCAGGTGCACGGTGAGTCGTGCATTGAGCACGAGCGCCTCGAAGAAATGGCGCACCATGCTGCCCGTGAAGTGGCCGCCGATGAGGTGGAATTCGAAGCCGGCCGGTTCGCCGCTGTGCACGAGATACGGTCGACCCGAGATATCCACGACGGCCTGCGCGAGCGACTCGTCGAGCGGCACGAGCGCATCGCCGTATCGGGCGATCCCGCTCTTGTCGCCGAGAGCCTCGAGGATCGCCTGTCCCAGCAGAATCCCGGTGTCTTCGACCGTGTGGTGCACATCGATGTGCACGTCGCCGCTGGCTCGGACGGTGAGGTCGGTGAGCGAGTGCCGGGCGAGGGCGGTGAGCATGTGATCGAAGAACGGCACGCCGGTGTCGATGTCCGACTCGCCGGTGCCGTCGAGGTTCACCGTCAACGAGATCTGCGATTCGCTGGTGTTCCGCTCGCGCGAGACGATCCGTGAAGTACTCATTGCTCCAGCCTATCTGGCCCCACCGGGGCCGAGGGCGCGCAGCGCCTCGATGAGCACGCCGGTCTCGTGCTCGGTGCCGGCCGTGAGGCGCAGGTGCCCCGGAATCGAGAGATTCCGGATCAGGATGCCCCGGGCGAGGAGAGCTTCGAAGGTCGCCTCGGGGTTCTCGAACCCTCCGACGAGCAGGAAGTTCGCCCCCGAGTCGTGCACGAGGTACCCCATCTCGCGCAGCGCCGCGGCGAGCCGATCCCGCTGGGTGCGGATCTCCGCGACGGTCGCGAGCATCTCGTCGGCGTGACGGATCGCGGCGATCGATGCGGCCTGCGTCAGGGCCGACAGGTGGTACGGCAGGCGCACCAGGCGCAGCGCGTCGACCACTGCCGGATCCGCTGCCAAGTAGCCCACTCGCACCCCGGCGAACGCGAATGCCTTGCTCATGGTGCGAGAGATCAGCAACCGCGGCCGCCCCGGGAGGAGCGAGATCGCGCTGTCGTGCGCCTCGTCGAACTCCTGGTAGGCCTCATCGACGATCAGGATGCCGTCGAAGGCGTCGTAGGCCGCGCGGACGGTCTCGAGATCGAGCGAGGTGCCCGTCGGATTGTTGGGGCCGCACAGGATCGCGATGCTCGGGCGGTGCTCCTCGAGCGCGGCGACCACGAACTCGGGCGTGAGCGCGTAGCCCTCGGGTCGCGGGACCCCGATCCATTCCGTATCCGTTCCGTCGGCGAGCAGCGGATACATGGAGTACGTCGGCGTGAAGCTCAGCAGCGTGCGCCCGGGGCCGCCGAACGCCTGCAGGATCTGCTGCAGCACCTCGTTCGAACCGTTGGCGGCCCAGAGCTGCTCGGCTGTGAGCCCCTCGCCGAGGTACCCGGCGAGGGCCGAGCGCAGCTCGGTGAACTCTCGATCCGGATAGCGGTTCACCCCGCTCACGACCTCCGCGAGGGACGCGGCGATATCGGCGATCACCGCCTCGGGGATCGGATGCGTGTTCTCGTTCACATTGAGGCTGATCGGCACGGGATCCTGCGGAGCCCCGTAAGGGGATTTGCCGACAAGATTGGCGCGCAGCGGGAGATCACTGAGACTGGTCACCGCACAAGTCTACGTGGCGCGCGGGAGCGAGCGACGCCCGCTCGCGTAGATCACAGGCCGAGCTGCTCGGCGCTCAGCACGCCATCGGCCTGCGAGTACCGCAGCGGAACCGCGATCGGCTGCCCGGCCTGAACCGAGGACTCGCCCAGCTGATTCAGTCGAACGATCTCGGAGATCACGTCTCGCGGATCCGCCGAGGGGTCGAGCGTCGAGGCAACCGACCAGAGCGACTGCCCGGGCTGCACGATCACGTAGGCGAAATCCGACGCTGCGGCGTCGTCGGAGGCCGAAGCGCTCGGCGAACCGATCATCGCGGCGACCGCGAGCACCGCGCCGATCGCCAGCACCGAGAGCGCACCCAGGACGACTCGGCCGCGACGGGTGATCCGCAGCGTCATGGTTTCGCGCTCGTGGGACTCAGGCGCGATCGAGGCTCGTCGAGCTGATTCAATCGAGATGATTGCCGCAGTCATGGTCTCTTCCCTTCAACAGTCGTATTCGAGTTCGCGAGAATCATCGAATACATGTCTCGAATATATCTTCGATTCTTCGAATTGGCAATGCAGGAATCGAATTTGTGAGCGATATATTTCGCGCGACACTCGAACACATGTTTGCCGATATTCGAATATTCGCACTAGTGTTTCGCTTACGGGACACTGAACCAGGGACCACCGACATTCACGTTCTCCCGCGGAATATCAACGGAGTTGCGGCGACGATTCGGCCGCAGCCGCCCGAATACGAGAGTGGGGTCGCGGAAGATGAGCGAGAAATCCGGTGTCAGGCGATCGCTGACCGAGAAGCAGCAGGCGATTCTCGAGTTCATCTCCCGCTCGGTCGAATCACGCGGGTACCCGCCCTCGATGCGCGAGATCGGCGACGCCGTCGGGCTCTCATCCCTCTCGAGCGTGACGCATCAGCTCAGCCGCCTCGAACTCGCGGGGTACCTGCGGCGCGATCCGAACCGTCCGCGCGCGCTCGAGGTGCTCGTCGAACTCGCATCCACGATCGACGCGGTCGCCGACTCGCCTCAGATCCAGCCCGAGGAGACGGCCTACGTACCGCTCGTCGGGCAGATCGCGGCGGGCGTGCCGATCACGGCCGAGCAGCAGGTCGAAGAGGTCGTTCCGCTGCCGAGGCAGCTCGTGGGCGACGGTCAGCTCTTCATGCTGAAGGTCAACGGCGAATCGATGATCGACGCGGCGATCTGCGACGGCGACTTCGTCGTCATCCGTCAGCAGCGCGATGCGGAGAACGGGGACATCGTCGCCGCGATGCTCGACGGTGAGGCCACGGTGAAGGTGTTCCGGCGCCGCGACGGCCACACCTGGCTGCTCCCCCGCAACACGGCATTCGAACCGATCCTCGGCGATCACGCGGAGGTGCTCGGCAAGGTCGTCGCCGTGCTCCGCTCGGTCTAGGGCGACGACCAGGGCTACCGCAGGAAGGGCTCGAGCTTCGCGAGCGTCTCGCCGCTCACGTAGGCGTGCACGCGGGTTCCATCCTCGACGTATTCCGTGCCCAGTACGCGATTGCGCTCGTGCAGCTCGGCGACGAGCTCACCGCGATCGTACGGCACGACCACGGTCACCTCGAGATCGGGGACCGGCAGCGCCGCATCGATTCTCCGGCGCAGTTCGTCGACGCCCTCCCCGGTGTACGCCGAGACGAATACGGAGTCGGGCGCGAGTCCGTGCAGCACGAGACGCTGCGTCTCGTCGATGAGGTCGGCCTTGTTGAAGACGACGAGCTCGGGGATGTGCTGCGCATGCACCTCGGCGATGACTTCGCGCACGGTCTCGAGCTGGGCCGCGGGGTCGGGATGCGAGGCGTCGACGACGTGCACGATCACGTCCGCCTCGCCGACCTCCTCGAAGGTGCTGCGAAACGCCTCGACGAGCTGGTGCGGCAGATTGCGCACGAATCCGACGGTATCCGCATAGGTGAAGCGGCGCCCGTCGGCGGTCTCCGCGTGGCGGACGGCGGTGTCGAGCGTTGCGAACAGCTGGTTCTGCACGAGCTCCGCACTGCCGGTGAGACGGTTGAGCAGGCTCGACTTCCCCGCGTTCGTGTACCCGGCGATGGCGACGGAGGGCACTTCCCCGCGACGACGGTTCGCGCGCTTCGCCTCGCGGGCGGGCCCGAAGCCGCGGATCTGCTGGCGCAGTTTGGCCATGCGCGTGTTGATGCGCCGCCGGTCGAGCTCGATCTTCGTCTCGCCCGGGCCGCGCGATCCCATTCCGGCGCCGGCCGCACCGACCTGGCCGCCGGCCTGACGGGACATCGATTCGCCCCAGCCGCGCAGACGCGGAAGCAGGTATTCCAGTTGAGCGAGCTCCACCTGCGCCTTGCCCTCGCGGCTCTTCGCGTGCTGACTGAAGATGTCGAGGATCACCGCCGTGCGATCGATCACCTTCACCTTCACCACGTCTTCCAGCGCGCGCCGCTGGCTCGGAGCGAGCTCGGTGTCGGCGATCACGGTATCGGCGCCGACACTCGCGACGAGCTCGGCGAGCTCGGCCGCCTTTCCCTTGCCGAGATAGGTCGCGGGGTCGGGATTCGGCCTGCGCTGCAGGAGCCCGTCGAGCACCTGGGCACCAGCGGTCTCGGCGAGCGCGGCGAGCTCCCGAAGCGAATTCTCGGCATCCGCATGCGCGCTCTGGGCGCCGGCGTACAGGCCGATGAGCACGACCCTCTCCAGTCTCAGCTGACGATACTCGACCTCGGTGACGTCTTCGAGCTCGGTCGACAGACCGGTGACGCGACTCAGCGCCGCACGCTCCTCACGCTCGAGCCTGATCGCGTCGAGATCGTCCGAGAGCCGGTCGTGCGCGTCGTCACCGAGCGCCTGGGCCCCCCGGCTCAGATCGCGGATGATCGTGGCGTGCTCGGTGGAACGCGTGCGCGCGAGCAATCGCGAGAACGCGTCATCCGATCCACCGCGCTTCGTCGCGCCGTCGTCGGCCGTCGCGTCATCGGCTGCTGAGGTGTGGTTCTGGGATTCAGTCATCTGGGTTCCAGTGTACGCGGGCCGAGGCGGCACCCGGAGCCTGTTCGCCGGAAGCACAGCAGGTGGAATACTGGGGGCGTGGCCGACCACTATTTCAGCGAGAGCCCCCAGGGCGAGCTCCGCCCGCGACGCATCGAGGTGACGCTCGCGGGTAGCCCGCGCACCGTCGAAACCGCTGGCGGGGTCTTCAGCTCGGAGCATCTCGATCGCGGCACGGAGATCCTCCTCCGTTTTCTCGAGCACGACAGGCGCGCGCAGGGGCCGATGGCCGAGCCGATCCTCGATCTCGGGTGCGGCTGGGGCCCGCTCGCACTGTCCGCGGCGCTGAACAATCCCGACGCCGAGGTGTGGGCCGTCGACATCAATGCGCGGGCGCGCGAGCTCACGCGACGCAATGCCGCGGCGCTGCAGCTGGACCGGGTGCGCGCCGCGGCCCCGGAGGAGGTTCCCGCCGAGGTGGGGTTCGGGGCGATCCACAGCAATCCGCCGATTCGAGTGGGCAAGGAGGTGCTGCACGCCATGCTGTCGCAGTGGCTTCCGCGGCTTCTGGTGGGCGGATCCGCTCACCTCGTCGTCGCCAAGCATCTCGGCGCCGAATCTCTGCAGCGGTGGATCGGCGACACCTTTCCGAACTTCGAGGTGTGGCGCGCGGGTCGCGACAAGGGCTTCCACGTCATCACGGCTGTGCGCGAGGAGGCGTGAGGAAGAGGCGTGAGTTCTAGCCCACTTCGACCGTGCCGCGGTACACCAGCTCGGCGGGGCCGCTGAGGGAGACGTGCTCGCCCTCCTCGGTGGGGAACATCCTGACGGCGAGGCGGCCGCCGGGAACCTCCACGCTCCAGCGGTGCGGCATCTCCGCCCCGCCCCAGTGCCGGAATGCGAGCGCCGCCGCCGCGACGCCGGTGCCGCAGGAGAGCGTCTCCCCCGATCCGCGCTCGTGCACGCGCATGCGGATGCGGGCGACGCCGTCGGACACGAGCGGCTCCTCGGGGACGACGAATTCGACGTTCGCACCCTCGGCGAGCGCGGGTTCGAGCGTCGGCGCGCCGGTGAGGTCGAGGCCGGCGAGCGTCTCCGCATCTGCGAGCACGGTCACCACGTGCGGATTGCCGACGTGGATGCCGAGCCCGGGCCGCGCGACGCGCAGCCCCGTCGCGGACACGAGATGCTCTCCGGCGAGCCTCCAGCGGCCGAGATCGACGGTGTATCCCGATACGCCCTGCAGTACGTCTCGCACGCCGGCCCGGGTGCCGATCGGCAGCGTGTCCCGGCGCTCCGGAGCGACGAGCCCCTCGGTGATGAGGTAGTGCGCGTACACGCGGATGCCGTTGCCGCACATCTCGGCGACGCTGCCGTCGGCGTTCCAGTAGTCCATGAACCACTCGGCCTCCGGCTCTTCTCGAAGGATCTCGCGCCCCTCCGGCAGGCTGGCCGATCTCACCGCGCGGATCACGCCGTCCGCCCCGATGCCGAAGCGACGGTCGCACAGCTTCGCGATCTGCTCGGGGGTCAGCGAGATATCGCCCTCGGGATCGGTGAAGAGGATGAAGTCGTTCCCCGTGCCGTGCCCCTTGGTGAAGCTGAGAGTCGCCATGCCCTCAGTGTACGGGCGCTGCTAATCTGTGAACATGTCTGAGACGCTGCTTCCCGGGACCCTGTCAGAAACCGACCATCAGCATCTGCGCCGCTGCGTCGAACTGGCACGCGAGTCGCTCGAGGCGGGGGGCGAGCCGTACGGTTCGGTGCTCGTCGACGGAAGCGGTGCGGTGCGATTCGAGGATCGGAACCGGACCGAGCACGGGGATGCGACGCAGCACCCCGAGTTCGCGATCGCCCGCTGGGCGGCTGAGAACATGTCGCCCGAGGAGCGCGCGACGGCGATCACGTACACCTCGGGCGAGCACTGCGCGATGTGCTCCGCGGCTCACGCGTGGGTGGGGCTCGGCCCGATCGTCTTCGCCTCGAGCGGCGCCCAGGTGCGCGAGTGGTACGCGGGGTGGGGCATTCCCGCCGGCCGTGTGAGGCCGCTGTCGATCGCGGACGTCGCGCCGTCGATCGAGACGATGGGACCGATCGCCGACTACACCGGCGAGATCCGCTCCATGCACGCGCAGCTGCACGGCGTCGCCGATCACTGAGCCGTACCGGTCACTGAACCGTTTCGCGCTCCGCAATGCCCGGCAGCTCGCCGGGCCGCAGCCATTCGACGTTCGGATAGCGCCGGAACCATGAGACCTGGCGTCGCGCGTAGCGGCGCGTGAGCTGCTGGGTCTGCTCGATCGCCGCCTCGCGGGTGAGTTCGCCGCCGAGTTCGGCGATGGCCTGCGCGTAGCCGATCGCTCGGCCGGCGGTGGGGCCGTCGGCGAGCCCGCGAGACATGAGACCGCGGACCTCGCGCAGCAGTCCCTGCGCCCACATGTCGTGCACGCGCGCGTCGATCCGGGCGACGAGCTCGGCCCGCTCGACTCGGACACCGATGATCCTGGTATCGTGCAGCCAGAGCTTCGGGGCGTCGGGAAGCGTCACTTGCGCGTCGCCGCCGAGCAGCGCGACTTCGAGAGCGCGGATCACTCGCCGCGGATTATTGCCGTCGACGGCGCGTGCGACCCGCTGGTCGATGCGCTCGAGCTGACCGAGCAGCGACCCGGTGCCGAGGTGATCCGCCGCGGATTCGAGTCGCTTCCGGAGCGCCTCGTCGCGGGGCGGGAAGTCGAAGTCGAAGATCACGCTCGAGATGTAGAGCCCGGAGCCCCCGACGAGGATCGCGTCGCCGCCCCGGCCGAGGATGTCGTCGATGACCGCGCGCGCAACCGGCTGGTACCAGGCGACGGTCGCCTCCTCGGCGGGATCCTTCACATCGAAGAGGTGGTGAGGGATGCCCCGGCGCTCGCTCATCGGGAGCTTCGCGGTGCCGATGTCCATTCCGCGGTAGAGCTGCATGGCGTCGGCGTTCACGATCTCGGCCGTGCGCCCGGCTCGACCGAGCGCCTCGGCGAGCTCGAGCGAGAGCGCGCTCTTGCCGGTGCCCGTCGCACCGACGACGACCCAGAGCGTCACCGGACGCGCAGCGTCGGCATTCCGAGGACCACGGCGCCGGAGGTGCCCGCTCCCCCTCCGGTCGGCACCCCGCAGCTGTCGGCCTGCCGCCGATCCCAGGCGTCGCCCGAGCGCGTGCGGCGCACGCTGTAGACGGAGGTGTCGTCTGCGATCAGGAAGTGCGGGGCCGCGCCCGTCACGGTCGAGGTGACGATATCGCCCGGACGGGGCTGGTCGCCGTTCTCGGGAATCGCGAAGTGCACCAGCCGGTTGTCTTCGGCGCGACCCGAGAGGCGTCTCGTCGCGTCGTCCTTGCGCCCCTCGTGATCGGCGACGAGCACATGCACCCGGCGTCCGATCTGCGCGTGATTCTCCTCGAAGGAGACCCGCTCCTGGAGCTCGATGAGACGATCGTACCGTTCTTGCACGACGGCCTTCGGGATCTGCTCCTCCATGGTGGCCGCGGGGGTGCCCGGGCGGATGGAGTACTGGAAGGTGAAGGCGCTGGAGAAGCGCGCGGCCTCGACGACGCGCATCGTGTCTTCGAAGTCGGCGTCGGTCTCGCCCGGGAAGCCGACGATGATGTCGGTCGTGATCGCGGCGTGCGGGATCCGTTCGCGAACGGATTCGAGGATGTTGAGGAACCGTGCGCTGCGGTAGCTGCGGCGCATGGCCTTCAGCACCGCGTCGCTGCCCGACTGCAGCGGCATGTGCAGCGTGGGCATGACGTTCGGAGTCTCAGCCATGGCGGCGATCACATCGTCGGTGAAGGCGGCCGGGTGCGGGCTGGTGAAGCGCACCCGTTCGAGCCCCTCCACCTCGCCCATGGCCCGCAGCAGCTTGCCGAAGGCCTGGCGATCGCCGAATTCGACGCCGTATGAGTTCACATTCTGACCGAGGAGGGTCACCTCGAGCGCACCGTCTTCGACGAGCGCCTGGACTTCGGTCAGAATATCGCCGGGCCGGCGGTCCTTCTCCTTGCCTCGAAGCGCCGGCACGATGCAGAAGGTGCAGGTGTTGTTGCAGCCCACGGAGATCGATACCCAACCGCTCGATGCGGAGTCGCGCTTCGTCGGCAGCGTCGACGGGAAGACCGCGAGCGATTCGAGGATCTCGACCTGGGCTTCCGCGTTGTGGCGGGCGCGTTCGAGCAGCGCCGGGAGCGAGCCGATGTTGTGCGTGCCGAAGACCACATCTACCCACGGGGCCTTCTCGACGATGACGCCCTGATCCTTCTGCGCGAGGCAGCCGCCGACCGCGATCTGCATGCCCTCGTGCTCGCGCTTCGCGGCGGCGAGCATGCCGAGTTGGCCGTACAGTTTGTTCGCCGCGTTCTCCCGCACCGCGCACGTGTTGATGACGACGACGTCCGCGCCCTCGGGGCCCAGTGCCGCGGTGTATCCGGCGGCCTCGAGAGAGCCCGCGAGACGCTCCGAGTCGTGCACGTTCATCTGACAGCCGAGCGTTCGAATGCTGTAGCTGCGCGCTGAACCGTCCGCGTTCAGCGCCGCCGGCGACGGGGCGATAACGGTGCGATCATGGCGCGGAGCAAGAACGGTATCGACTGCGGACATGGGCTCGATTCTACCGCCGCTATTGGAAGCGGACGCCGCCGCGACCCGTACTGGCGCCGGCCGCACCGTCGAGCGCATCGCGCGCGGCCCGCATCGCGCGCTCCCCCGACCATCCGCGGCGGGTGAGGAATCCCAAGAGCCGCCGCTCCGCGGTCGCGCGATCGAGCCCGCGCAGCCTTGCCGCGCGATCCTCGGCCGTCGAGCGCAGGATCTCGAATTCTTCGGCTTCATCGAGTTCGCCG
>JBDIAD010000025.1:0-9950 GCA_039812205.1 Leucobacter sp. | reverse complement strand
CGTCACGCTACGCCGAGTCGTTCCACGCCTGAATCCCCTCGACAGCCCGGGATCCCGCGACTATCCTGCCCCGATGCCATACGCGCTCGCACGAGCGCAAGCCCCTGGCCGGCGCTCGGGCGCCTGCCTAGCATCGGCCGCATGAAACTCATCTTCACCCTGTGGGTCGCAATCGTCGGTGTCGGGCTGCTGGCGATGTTCGCCACCGTGGTCGCGGGCCGCTGAGCGATGCGCGTCCGTCAGCACGCCCTCTCGCTCGCCTTCGCCGCGGCCTTCCTGCTCGCGCTCGCCGGGCAGTCGGTCGCCGGGTATTTCGCCTTCGCCGAGGAGCAGGCCGCGCATGGCGCACCGAGCGGAGACTGGTTCTCGTTCGTCGCCTCCTCCGACTTCGTGGTCGATGTCGCCGAGAACTGGCAGTCCGAGTTTCTGCAGTTCTTCCTCTTCATCTTCGCCACGGTGTGGCTCGTGCAGAAGGGATCGCCCGAATCGAAGAAGCCCGGCGCGGAGGGACGCGGCACTGACGAGGATCAGCTGGTCGGAGCGTTCGCCCGCGAGGATTCTCCGCTCTGGGCCCGTGCGCGGGGTCTCAAGCTCTGGATCTACAGCAATTCGCTGCTGCTCACGATGGGGACGATATTCGTGCTCTCCTGGGCCCTGCAGGCAGCGGCGGGATACGTCGTGCACAACGAGGAGCAGAGCCGGCACGGGCTGCCCGGACTCGACTTCGGCGGATATCTTCTCGCACCCGAGTTCTGGAATCGGACGCTTCAGAACTGGCAGTCAGAGCTGCTCGCCGTGGGCTGCATGGTCGCATTCTCCATCTTCCTGCGGCAGAGGGGCTCCCCCGAATCCAAACCCGTCGGCATGTCGCACGATCGCACGGCAGAAGAGTCGTCCTGAGGGGATCCACCCGCACTAGCGGATCGAGAACTCCGCGCGCAACCCCCTAGGCGTGGTTTTTCGGCGCCGCTAGTTTCGAACAAGATCGCGACAAGAGTTTGCGACCTGAGCAAAGGAAAAGACCATGGGCTTTCTCGGTTTTCTGCTTCTCGGCCTCATCGCCGGCGCAATCGCCAAGGCCATTCTCCCGGGCAAGCAGGGCGGCGGCTGGATCGCGACCCTCGTGCTCGGAGTCATCGGCGCACTGCTCGGCGGCTGGCTCGGATCCCTCATCTTCAATGCCAGCCTGGAGGAGTTCTTCTCCATCCAGACCTGGGCGCTCGCCATCGGCGGCTCGATCGTCGTGCTGCTGATCTGGGGCCTCATCGTCGGCGGCAACAAGCGGAACGCGTGAATCATGACGGCAGACGATAGGGATCGCGGCTCCGACGACCTTCCCGAGGAGCGCACCGAGACCGTTCCGGTCGCTCACAAGATCGAGAAGAACGGTCAGGAGACCGGCGAAGACGTTCAGAGCGACCCGGCGCTCGATGATCGCCTCGGATCCGACTGGGCCGACGAGGGCGGCGCCACGACGGCCGGACCCGCGACGTCGACACCGGGAGGCGAAGAGCTCACCGAGGGCGACGATCCGAAACGACGCGCCCGGATAGATCGTGAACGTGAAGAGCGCAAGGGGCGCGAGGAGGACGAGGGGGACGAATCGCGTTAGCTCCGCACTTTCACCCGGCGAGGTCGCCGCTCGATTTCACGAGCGGCGACCTCGTCCGTTTCCCGGGCTGATCGCCGCCAGCATCGCCAGCACGATCTGCTCATCGACGGAGAGATCCGGCCTCGGACGCATCTGCTCGCGGAGCTCGCGCATTCGCTGCAGCCTCCGGGGGTGTTCCGCGTATTCGATGATCCCCGGGTGAATGTACGCGCTGCGCGCGACCGCGGGGGTGTTTCCGAGCCGATCGGCCGCGGCGACCACGGCCGCGCGCGTCACGGCCGCCCTCGATCGAGGCCGCTTGAACGCCCGAGCCTCCGCGTCCAGCAGCACTCGTGCGGCGGCGACGGTACCGCCCCAGGTGCGAAAATCCTTCGCGGTGAACTGCTCCCCCAGGTGCCGCTTCACATAGGCGTTCACGTGACGGCTTCGCAGACCGCGGATGACATCGTCCTCGTCGAAGAAGCGGAACACCTCGTGCCCCGGCATCTCGAGCAGACGCTGCATGACCCGCGCGATCCGCGCATCTCGCACCTCCGCGCGCTGGCGTCTGTGGCTCTTGCCGGGAAAATCGAGCTCGATGCGATCACGGGTCACCGTGACGTGCCGCCGCCGGAGTGTGGTGGCGCCGAAGCTGCCATTGCGTCGCGCGTATTCGGAGTTGCCGACGCGAAGGAACTCCTCGTCGATCAGTCGGACCACGCATGCGACGACGCGATTGCGGCTGAGCTTCGTGCGACGCAGGTCACGATCCACCCGGGCGCGCAGCCTCGGCAATGCCTCTCCGAACCGCTGCAGCCGCCCGAACTTCAGCGCTTCGGCGCGCGCCAGCCTCACGGTTCACTGTTCGTTCCGCGGGCGGTCAGCCCTGTTGCTGCTGCGCGCGCAGGACCGCGGGATCCTCCTGGCCGCGGCGGGCCGGAGACGACGACGCGTCTTCGCCGAGCTCCTCGAGCGCCACGCGCGGGTCGTCGGCCGTGGTCTCGACGAGCTGCTCGTCCTCGGGATCCACTTCGGGAAGATCCTCGTCGCGATGATCGGTGGCGACGAGTTCTTCGTTCTCGTCGATCTCTTCGTTGGGTTCCCACATCTCGGCCATCATCGCGCTCCCTTGCTCCGAATCCTGGTGGGCGAGTGCCTCACCCACCACTTCGACGCTACCGACTGCCGAAGAGAATTTCGCGGGCTTGACTTTCGGCGTGCGAGGCCGGGCTACCCCAGCGGAAGACGCTCGGTGCCGCGCGTGGGCGCGCTGAATCCGTGGGGCGCGGGGCGGCCGTCGTCGCCGAGATTCACGAAGACGATCTTCTCCATCGTGAGAATCGTCTTGCGGCTGATCATGTTGCGCACCTGCACGCGCAGCGTGATCGACGTGCGGCCGAGGGCGGTCACGGCGATCCCCATCTCGATGATGTCGCCCTGGCCGGCGGTGGCCTCGAAGTTGATCTCGGACATGAACTTCGTGACGATGCGGTCGTTGCCCAGCTGCAGAACGGCGAAGATCGCGGCTTCGGCATCGATCCACTGCAGCAGCACCCCTCCGAAGAGCGTGCCGTTGGCGTTCAGGTCTTCGGGGCGCACCCACTTGCGAATCGTGAAATCGATGGAGTCAGCGGTCATACACGGATTCTACGGCGCGGGATCGGTTGCGCTCCCGGCGCCGGGCCGCGCCTCGGCGACCCGCTCGCGCTCCGCCGCCTCGGCGAGCTGCGCCGCACGTAACTCCTGCTGCGCGAGCACGAGCATGTTCTCCGCCCGCAGACGCCGTCGCTGGGCGAAGGTGGACGCGCCGTAGCGTTCGCGCACACGATCCTTCGCCTCGACCGTCGCGGTGATGATGTAGCTCGAGGCGATCAGCACCACCTGCGCCGACAGGTTGAACCAGATGAGCAGTGCGATGAGCGCCGCGAAAGAGGCCAGCAGCGGATTCGAGCCCGCCCCTCGCACGAAGAGGCTCGAGAGCTCCTGCAGCACGGTGAGGCCGATGCCGCCGAGCAGCGCGCCCGTCCAGAAGGCCGGCGCCGGCGCGCGCACACCCGAGAGCAGCCGGAACACGAGCGCGACCGCGAGCGTATCGATGACGAGCACGATCGCGATGCCGAGCAGGCGCGACGCCCAGCCGCTCGCCTCGCTGCCCGAGTCGATGCCGATCCACCCCAGCACCGCACCGAGGCCGAAGGAGCCGGCGACGCTCAGCATCGCCGCGAGCGCGAGCAGGCCGCCGAAGGAGATCGCCACCAGCAGGTTCCGCAGCAGCACCCAGAGGAAGAAGCCCGCATCGTGCAGTTCATCGGCGAGCGTGCGCAGCGCGGAGCGGAGCGAGGCGACGGCGCTGATCGCGGCGCCCACCAGGCCGAGCAGCGAGACGATGCCGACGATCGTGAACCCCGTCGGGGCCCTGATCGCCGACACGTCGACCACATCGCCGAGCCCCGGGATCACGCGCGCGAGGGATTCCTGCAGTGCGGCGAGCGCCTCGGGATTGCCTCCGAACCAGAGCGCCGCGAACGAGAATCCGAGCAGTACCGCCGCGAAGACGCTGAACAGGGCGCGATACGTGATGCTATCGGCGAGTGCGGGCCCGCGATGCTCGCTGTAGCGCAGATACGAGCGCACGAGTCGCGACTGCAGCGCTCGGGCGATGATCCGCTTCATGCATCCAGGCTAGTCGCCGTCTCAGGCCGATCGCACGATCGACAGCTGTTCGTCTTCCACCACGTTGCCGGTCTGCAGCGGCCTGATCCATTCCTCGAGATCGAAGCCCTGCTCGCGCGCGTGCGAGAGATAGATCTCCTCGGCGACCATGTCCATCCGCGGTTCCCGTGCGAGCAGCCAGAGGTGCTTTCGGTCGGGGGTGCCCACCAGTGCATAGCGGTACTGCGGATCGACCATGAGCACCCAGTAGTCGCCATGGGTGAACGGAACCCAGCGCAGCGCCGGCGGCAGGAAGCTCACGCGAAGGCGGCCCGGGTGGTGCTCGTTCGGCTCGGCGACGCCGAGGGACTGCTTCGGCGCGCCCATCGCGTCGAGGCAGCGGTTGTCGACCGTGAGCGTGCCGTCGTCGCGCAGCGAGTATTCGGCGGTGACATCGCTCGCGCCCTCCTCCTCGAATGCGAGCGGCAGGCGCCCGATCTCGAACCAGAGGCCGAGATAGGCGTCAAGATCGAGTTCGTCCACGGATCTCACTGGTGCGATGTTCTTCATGCTGCTCAGTCTGGGCGAGGCTCGCCCTCCATCGCGAGCCCTTGACCTTTAGGCTGGAATTATGCAAGCAGCAGTGGCGATCGGGATCGATGTCGGCGGCACGGGCATCAAGGGTTCGGCGGTCGATCCGCGCACGGGCGAGCGGCTCTCCAGCCGGCATCGCACCGAGACCCCCGCCGGTGGAAGGCCCGACGCGATCGCGGCCGAGGTGGCCGACATGGTCCGCTCGATCCGCGCCGAGCTCTCGGATTCGGGGGTGGATCGCACCGCGGCGACCCTTCCCATCGGCGTCACGCTCCCCGGGGTCGTGCGCGACGGCGTCATGCTCACCGCGGCGAACGTCGACGAGCAGTGGATCGGCCTCGACGCGGCGGCGCTGTTCACCGCGGCCGTCGACGCCCCCTGCCTCGTCGTGAACGATGCCGACGCGGCGGGGATCGCGGAGGCGGCCTACGGAGCGCTGCAGGGGTTTCGGGGGGTCGCGATGGTGCTCACCTTCGGCACCGGCATCGGTTCGGCCTGCCTGCACGACGGGGTGCTCGTGCCGAACTTCGAGCTCGGGCACCTGCACCTGGACGGCCACCCGGACATCGAGCAGCATGTGAGCCCGAAGACGATCGAGGCCGAAGGACTCACGATCGACCAGTGGGCGGCGCGCGCCGCGCGCTACGTGCAGCATCTCGAGCACGTGCTGAACCCTGACCGTTTCGTCATCGGCGGCAGCATCAGCAAGAACTCCGACGAGTATCTGCCGTTCCAGGGGGTGCGCGCGCCGATGATTCCGGCGCACTTCCTGAACGACGCGGGGATCGTGGGCGCGGCGGCGCTCGCGGCCGGGCACCCTACGGCTGGTCGTTGAGCCTCGGGTCCGGGCCCGAGAATCCGGCGTCGACGGTCGGCGGCAGCGTGGGGATCGCGATCGGCGCGGTGAAGAGCAGCTCGGGGTCGTAGTCGGGAATGACGCCGGTGTCGCCCTCGCGCGGCAGCATACCGGCCGAGAGGCCGCGGAACTCCCCGAGGTCGGGGCCCTGGCCCGCCAGCGGCACCGTGACGGGGCCGGCCGCGGTGATCTCGACGGGCTCCGCCCGCACGAGCACGGTCACCGGCCGCTCCCCCTCGACGAGTTCGAAGCGGATCGCCGTCTGCGTGAGCTCCACCGCGATGCGGCGGCCGCGCCACTCGAGCTTGAAGGCGAGCCGCCGCCAGTGCTCGGGAAGCCGCGGGTCGAAGCACAGCTTGCGCGAGGAGTCGCGCATGCCGGCGAAGCCCTGCACGAGCATCATCCACACGCCGCCGGCCGAGGCGATGTGCGCGCCGTCACCCGAGTTGAAGTGCAGGTCGGCGAGATCCACGTAGAGCGCCTGGTCGAAGTACCGGTACGAGAGTTCGCGGTAGCCGACCTCGGCGGCGAGGATCGACTGCACCACCGCCGAGAGCGACGAGTCGCCGGTGGTGAGCGCGTCGTAGTATTCGAAGTCGCGACGCTTCTGCCCGCGGCTGAATTCGTCGCTGGCCAGCAGCAGCGCGAGCACGACATCGGCCTGCTTGAGCACCTGGAAGCGGTAGATCACGAGCGGGTGGAAGTGCAGCAGGAGCGGCTTCTGCTCGGGCGCGGTGGCCTGCAGATCCCACACCTCCCGCTCGAGGAAGTGCGCGTCCTGCGGGTGCACCCGCAGCTCCTCCGAGTACGGGATATGCATCTGGGCGGTGGCGCGGCGCCAGGCCTCCACCTCGCCCGGGTCGATGTCCAGCCGCGCGATGAGCGCCGCAAGCGCCTCGGGAGCCTCCTTCTGCAGGCGCTCGATCACCTCGACCGCGATCCGCAGGTTGTATCTGGCCATCACATTCGTGAAGAGGTTGTCGTTCACGACGGTGGTGTACTCGTCGGGGCCGGTGACGCCGTGGATGTGGAAGCGCTCGGTGCCGTCGCCGTCGCGCCCCCAGAAGCCGAGGCTCGCCCACAGCCGCGCGGTCTCGATGAGTATGTCGACCGCCCCCGAGAGCAGGTATTCGGTGTCGCCGGTGGCGAGGGTGTAGCGCGCGAGTGCATAGCTGATGTCGGCGTTGATGTGGTAGGCGGCGGTTCCGGCGGCGTAGTAGGCGCTCGCCTCCTCGCCGTTGATGGTGCGCCACGGGAAGAGCGCGCCCTCCTCGTTCAGGATCGCCGCGCGCAGCCGGGCCTGCGGCAGCATGTGCTGGCGCGAGCGCAGGGCGTTGCGCGCCCAGAGCGGCGTCGTGTAGGTGAGGAAGGGCAGCACGTAGATCTCTGTGTCCCAGAAGTAGTGGCCGCTGTAGCCCGAACCGGTGAGCCCCTTCGCGGGGATGCCGTGGCCGTCGGCGCGGGCGGCCGCCTGCACCACCTGGAAGAGGTTCCAGCGGATCGCCTGCTGCACCCGGGTCTCGGCGTCGACCTCGACGTCGCTGCGGTTCCAGAAGTCGTCGAGGAAGTCGCGCTGATCCTGCCAGCGCTCTTCGAGCGGTTCGGCGGCGATGCGATCGAGCGTCGCGGTGCAGCGATCGATCATCTCCGTCTCGGTCGCCGTCGTCGACGTGTGATAGGCGACGGTCTTCACGAGCCGCACGGTGCGACCGGCCCGGGCGCGCCCCTGGAAGACGTGGCGGGCGCGATCGTCGGTGACCTGCACGCGCTTCTGCCAGGCCTCGCCGTTCGAGCCATGGTGCGGGGGCGGCGCGAGCATGCCGGCGATGTCGCCGTTGCCGTCTCCCACGTCGAGATGGTGCTCCGCGCCGACGCCGAGCACCATGCCCGAGTTCTTCACCCTGAAGCTCATGATGCTGCGCGTGCCCACCTGCACCGTCGGCCCCGGGATCAGTGTGCGCTCGGTGAAGATCTCGCTCTTGCGCGGGTCGGTGAGCGGCGGCGCGCCGGGTATCGGGGCGAGGGGCGGGGTGGGCAGCTTGCCGCGCACGCGGCCGAGATCCTGCCGGTTCACGATGAGGCTCGAGATCGTGAGGTCGGCATCGGCGTCGAGCATCGTGACGGACATCTCGACGGTCGCCATGTGGCGGGCGGCGAAGGAGACGAGCCGGCGGGTGTCGATGCGCACGCGCTTGCCGGTCGGCGTGAGCCACAGGAGGCTGCGCTCGAGGGTGCCGGCGCGCAGGTCGAGGGTGCGCGTCACCTCGAGGATGTCCGACGACACGAGATTCAGCCGCTCATCGTCGACGTAGACGCGAATCGTCTTCGTGTCGGGCGCGTTCACGATGGTCTGGCCGTGCTCGGCGAAGCCGTAGGCGTATTCGGCGTGCTGGATCGGCCAGGTCTCGTGCAGGCCGTTGATGAACGTGCCGTGGCTGCCGAGCGGCGCGCCCTCCTCGTGGTTGCCCCGCAGGCCGAGATAGCCGTTGCCGAGCGCGAAGAGCGTCTCGTCGAGGCCGGCATATGCGGGGTCGAGGCCGGTGATGGTGAGCCGCCACGGGTCGGAGCCGAAATCGCGCGAGGTGTCGCCGGCGAGATCATCGAACGGTGCGGCATTCGGTGCGGCATGCGTCATAGCAGTTCTCCGAGATCGGTGACGACGGTGTGGGCGCCGGCGGCCTCCAACAGTTCCGCCCCGGCACCGCGGTCGACGCCGATGACGAGGTCGAACCCGCCCGCTCTTCCCGCGGCGACCCCCGAGGCCGCGTCCTCGAAGACGACGGATCGCGCGACGGCCGCCCCCAGCAACTCGGCGGCGCGCAGGAACGTCTCCGGCGAGGGCTTTCCCGGGAGCCGCTCGTTCGCGGCGACGACCCCGTCGACCACGACCGCGAAGAGATCGCGGATGCCCGCAGCGCGCAGCACGGCCTCGGCGTTGCGCGAGCTCGACACCACGGCGAGCGGCTTGCCGAGCTCCTGCAATCGTTCGATGAGCGCCATCGACCCCGGGTAGGGGGCGATGCCGTCGCGCTCGAGCACCTCGGTGAACACCTGGTTCTTGCGGTTTCCGATGCCGTGCACGGTGTCGAGATCGTTCGCGTCGGGCTCGCCCTCGGGCAGCACGAGGCCGCGGCTCGCGAGCAGCACGCGCACCCCGTCGAAGCGCGGCCTGCCGTCGAGGGATTCGAAGTAGTCGTCTTCGCGGTAGGGCTCGATCGTCTGATCTGCCTGCAGCTGCGCGATATGCGAGCCGAGGAGCGCGCCCGGGCGGGCGCCCGCGGGGGGCGTCGCCATCGGCGGTGCGGAGTGCCGCGCGAACACCGCGTCGAAGGTCTCGTGCCATGCGCGACGATGCAGGTCGACCGTCGGGGTGATGACGCCATCAAGGTCGAAGAGATAGCCCTCGAACTGTTCGATCACCGTGAAATTGCCTCCTCGATCGACAGGTACGGCTGACTTCGACAGTACCACCGCAGATCTGGGAGCACCCGTGCTATTCGGCGAGCCGGCGCATCGTGTCCAGCGCCACCGCGGCGAGCTCGCCCGATTCGTTCGAGACGAGCCCGCCGATCACGAAATCGCCCTCGAAGGCGTACCAGTTGACCGATGGGCCGATAGTCGGCTCCTGCTTCCAGGTGAAGACCGGCGCACCGTCGATCGATGACTCGGCGAAGTCCGACTTCCGCAGGGCATCGAGGAAATCGCCCTGCGCCGGGTCGGGCACCGCGGCCACCATCACGGTGTTGAGCGCGTCGGTCTGCGGTATGCCCCAGGAGCAGATCACGCGGTCGGTCGCGGCCTCGATGGCGGTGCCGGCCGCGGGGCCGCGCGTGTCGAGATAGAAGTCCGCGAGATTCTGCGCATCCGGGAGGTATACGAAGTCCTCGCCTGCTATGTCGTGCACTCGCTCGATGGGCACGAGCGTCTCGCAATCCGGGATCGCGAGACGTTCCGCGCTCGGCTTCGTGCGGGGCGGCGTCTCGTTGCTCGGCGACTCCGCGCCCGGCGATCTCGTGCTCGTGGACTCGGCGCCACGCGACTCCTCCGCGGGCGATGGCTCACCCCCGGCACAGCCTGTCATGGCGAACGCCGTCATCGTGGCGATCGCGCTGAACCAGATGATCGCGCGTCGTCGACTCATGCCTTCACGCTATCAAGTACGTACGCGAAACTCACGGAGCACCTCGAGCGCGAGATCCGCGCGGTCGGTCACGATGCCGTCCACGCCCATCTCGGCGAGGCGGCGCATGTCGGCCG
>JBDIAD010000024.1:0-10041 GCA_039812205.1 Leucobacter sp. | reverse complement strand
TGGCCGCGGCGCGCTGCAGCTCGTCGGGGGCGATGCGCACCTCTTCGGCAAGGGCGATAGCGCGCTCGGCGCGCTTCGACCTGGGGACGCCGCTGGCGCGCAGCGCATCGTGCAGAACGGCTCGGCCGGTCGCGCCGGGGGGGAAGGAATCCAGCGGATCCTGCGGCACGAAGGCGATGCTCCGTCGAAGCCGGCGCCTGGTCGCGGCCGGGGCGTCCGAACGGATCACGCCGTCGATCTCGACAACGCCGGCGTCGGGGGCGGAGAGTCCGAGGAGGATGCGAAGCAGCGTGGTCTTCCCAGAACCCGATTCTCCGACGAGACCGACCGTCTCCCCGGCGAAGGTGCTGATATCGATGCCGCGCAGCACCTCGTGGCGGGAGATCCCGGACCCGAAGGACTTCGACACCCCGGTCGCGCGGATGCGCGGGGTCCCCGCGCGATCGACGGTGCGCGGCTCGCGCGTCCTGCCCTCGGGGGAGGCCTCCAGCAGTTCTCGCGTGAACGGGTGACGCGGGTGCTCGAGCACCCGTTCGGGCGGGCCTTCCTCGATGATCCGCCCGTGGCGCATGACCAGCACCCGGTCGGCTATTCCTCGTACGCTCGCGAGATCGTGTGTGATCAGCAGGACTCCCGCGCCCTCGTCGACTCTGGCGCGGAGCTCGCGCAGCACCCTTCCGCGGTGCCCGGCGTCGAGCGCGGTCGTGGGCTCGTCGGCGACGATGAACTCGGGCTCCGCGATCAGCGCGGAGGCGATGAGGGCTCGCTGCCGCAGCCCGCCCGAGAGTTCATCGGATCGCTGCCTCAGACGCGTCTCGGGTGCGGGCATCCCCGCGGCGGCGAGGGCGGAGATCACCCGGGTGCGGCGCTCGGCGCCCTGGGCGAGGCGGTGCAGTCGCAGCGCATCGCCGACCTCCTGCTCGACGCGGCGAAGCGGATCGAGTGCGCCGAGGGCGTCCTGCGGCACCAGGCCCGAGCGCCGGCCGCGGATCCGGTCCCAGCGCGCGGCGCCCCGGGCCGGGGCGGGCTGCAGGACGCCCCCCGGGCCGGTCACATGGATCTCGCCGCTCACCCGTGCCGACGCCGGCAGCAGGCCGAGCATGGAGCGGGCGGTGAGGGTCTTGCCCGATCCGCTCTCACCGACGAGTGCCACGCATTCGCCGGCGGAGACGGACAGCGAGACATCGTCGACGGCGGGACGATCCTGCCTGGGGAAGGAGACGGTGAGGCCGGTCACCCGCGCGAGCAGCTGTGTCATGCGAAGCGCCGCCTTCCATCGAATGCGCGACCGAGGATCGTGGTGGAGAGCCCGACGGCGAGAATCACGAGCCCGGGGAAGCAGGTCATCCACCAGGCCTTCACGAGATAACTGCGGCCGGCGTTGAGCATGGAGCCCCATTCCGGGGCGGGCGGCGGCATGCCCATGCCCAGGAAGCCCAGCGCTGCGGCCATCACGACGGCCTCGCCGACGCCGAGCGTCGCGAGCACGAGCACCGGTCGCAGCGACTCCGGGAGCACGAGCTTCGCCCAGATGCGCGGGGCACGGTCGCCCTGCAGCCGGGCGGCCTCGACGGCGCCGGAGCCGAGCGACTTCCGGATGCCGCCGCGAATCATGCGAGCGTATCCCGGGGTCGTCGAGATGGCGACCGCGATCAGGATCGACACCACGCCCGGCCCGCGCACCGAGATGAGCAGGAGCGCGAGCAGGAGGCCGGGGAAGGCGAACATGCCCTCGATCACCCGATCGGCGACGGTGCGAAGCGGCGCGAGCGCCCTCCCGCGGCTGCCCCCCGCGACCGCGCCGAGCGCCATGCCAGAGAGGAGCCCGATCAGCGTCGCCGAGATGCCGATCGTGAGCGAGTCGCGCGCCCCGTAGACGATGCGACTGAAGATGTCGCGGCCCGAATCATCGGTGCCGAACCAGTGCTCGACCGATGGCGGCTTGAACGCTCCCGAGGGGTTCACGCCGAGCGGATCGAAGGGCGCGACGACCGAGGGGATGAGCGCGCACACGATGAGGAAGAGTATGACGATCGCGGCGATGGTCGCAGGGATCGCCGCCGGGGTGAGGCCTCGACGGAAGGCGCGGGGGCTCGTGTTACGCACGCGGCACCGCCTGTTCGATGCGCGCCTCGGTGCGGGGATCGACCCGGGCGATCACGATGTCCGTGATGAAGGCGGCGACGACGTATGCCAGCGCCGCCAGGAGCACGACGCCGAGCACGACCGGGATGTCCCGCCCGTTCACGGCGGAGACGAGCGTGCGGCCGAGCCCGGGCCGGGCGAAGATGACCTCGATGACCGCGGTGCCGCCGAGCAGCGAGCCGAGCGCCCATGCGGTGAGATTCAATCCGGGCACGACGCCGTGGCGCAGCACGTGGCGCAGCCGGATGCCGAGTTCCGATTCGCCGCGCGCCCGGGCGCTCTCGATGAACGGCGCGCGCTGGGCGTCGTCGATGCCCGAGCGGCACACCTGGGCGAGGAAGCCCGCGATCGGGATCGCGAGCGAGATCGTGGGCAGGACGATCCCGTTGAAGCCGCCCGTGCTCACAGCGGGAAACCAGGCGAGGGAGCCCGCGAAGACCAGCACGAGCATGCTGGCGAGCCAGAAGCCGGGAATCGCCGCGGCGAAGAGATCGATCATGAGCGTGAAGCCGCGCGCGATCCTCGAGGAGCCGCTCGCGACGAGCACGCTCACGAGTGCGAGCAGCCAGGCGGCGATGAGCGCGGTCAGCGCGAGGATGAACGTCGGAGGCACCGCGCGGCCGAGCACCTCCGCCACCGGGATGTGCTGCGAATACGAGACCCCGAGATCACCGCGGACGAGGCGCCAGAGGAAATCGAGGTACTGCACGACGATCGGGCGATCGAGCCCGAATTGCGCCCGCGCGGCCTGCAGCGCCTCCTCGGTCGCCTGACTGCCCGGGCCGCCCAGGGCGGCTTCCGCGGGATCCCCCGGGATGAACTGCAGCGCGATGAAGGCGAGCGTCGCGACGGTGAACATCACGACGACCGCGCCGAGCGCCCGGCGCGCGATGGTGCGCATCCAGGCGCTCGACGACACGGCTACTCGCCCAGTCGAACCGAGCCGAGCCAGGGCGTCGACACGGTCGGGAGCGCCCGCAGATCCTGCACCGCCGAGCGGTAGAGGAAGTGGTTCTGCTGATCGTAGATGGGAAGGATCGCATGCGTCTCGGCGATGATCTCCTGCGCGTCCTTCGCCGCCTGCGCGCGGATCGCCGGATCGCTCTCGGTACCGATCACGTCGAGCTTGGCGTCGAGCTCGGGATCCTGCAGCATCGAGTGGTTCGCGAAGTAGCCGCTCGGGGCGGGCTTCGTCGCGTCGCTGTGATACAGGAAGCGCAGCACATCGGGACCGATCTTCGTGTACGGAGCGCTCACGAGCTCGTACTCGTGCTTGCCGAGAGCCCCGTACCAGCTGCTGAGATCGAGCGGGGTGATCTGCACGTCGAATCCGACCTCGCGGGTCGACGCCTGGATCTGCTCGAAGAGCGCCTGCTCGGCCTGAGTGGACTGCGAACCGGTGATCGGGAAGCGCGCGGTGAGCGTCTGGCCGTCCTTCACGCGAATGCCGTCGGCGTTCTTCTCGCTCCAACCGGCCTCATCGAGCAGTCGGTTCGCACGATCCTGATCGAAGACGTACGCCTTCGGCGACTGCACCGCCGTGGGCTCGACACTGGAGAGGGCGCTGTAGGAGCGTTCCGTGACGCCCTCGAAGAGGGTCTCGATGCCGGCGTTCAGATCGGTCGCCGAGATGAAGGCCTCCCGCACCTTGGCGTCGTCGAAGGGAGCCTGCGCCGTGTTGAGCTCGATGCGGTTGCTCGATCCGGGGCGCGGGGCGTTCAGGTGCTCGAGGCCGTCGCTCTTGATCGCCTCGGTGATCTGATCGGGCAGCGGATTGTCGATGATGTCGACCTGACCGCTCTGCAGTGCCGCGAAGCGCGCCGTGGCATCGGGGATGAAGCGCCAGACGATCTCGGTCACGCTGTCATCGACGACCTCGAAACCGGTCGGGGGAGTGCGGTACTCCTCGTTGCGCACGAGGGTGATCTTGTCCTGGCGATCCCACCCGCTGACCTTGAAGGGGCCCGAGCCGATGGGCTCGGCGCAGTTGGCCTCCTTGCCGCGCTCGATGCCCGCGGGAGACATGATCGCGACCCATGGCTGGGCGAGCGATTCGAGCAGTGCGGCGTCGGGGCGCGTCATGGAGAAGCGCACGTGCTGGGCGTCGACGACCTCGACCTCGGCGATCTGCTGCACTGCGAGATAGCCGGTCGACGAGCCGGTCTCAGGGTTCTGCAGATGCTCGATGTTCGCCTTGATCGCGGCGGCGTCCACCGGCGTGCCATCGGTGAACTTCGCGTCGGCGTTCAGCGTGAAGTCCCAGGTGAGCCCGTCATCGCTCTGCTCCCACTCGGTGGCGAGCCACGGAACGATGCTGCCCTTCTCGTCGAGGGACACCATCGACTCCATGACCTGCGAGCCGACGAGCGCCTGCGGGTAATTGCCGCCGACGTGCGGATCGAGGCAGGTGGGCTCGGCATCGCCCGTCGCGTAGGTGAGCGTGGTGCTCGCGGCGTCGCCGCCATTCGAATCACCGCCGGAGGAGCACGCAGCGAGCGGGATCACCAGAGCTGCGGCGAAGGCGAGCGCGAGTGCGCCGGTAGCGCGCGAACGCCAGGGGTGTGAGGCAGGCAGAATGCCGGACATGCGGAACGAACTCCTTGTTGTTGGACTGCGTCTAAGAATTAACGCCTCGGATATTCTGGCACATCGCCGGCGCTAGGCTGGCATCCATGGCAATTCTCCCCATCGTGATCAGCGGCGAACCCGTGCTGCACCGGCCCGCGGACCCCGTGACGACCTTCGACGACGACCTCCGCCGGCTGGTCGCCGATATGTTCGAGACGTGCGAGGCGGCCCCCGGGGTGGGGCTCGCCGCGCCGCAGATCGGTGTCGGCAAGCGCGTCTTCGTCTGGATGTACGACGAGCAAAGCGAGGCGCCCGCTCGCGGCGTCGCCGTGAACCCCGAACTGTGGATCGCCCCGCCCGAGCCCGGCCTGCCCGGCGAGGACGAGATCGAGGGCTGCCTGTCGTTCCCCGGCGAGCGCTTCGCGCTGCGCCGCTCCCCGCGTGCGCTGCTGCGCGCGCAGGACGCCGACGGCGCCCCCTTCGAGATCACGGCGAGCGGATGGTTCGCGCGCATTTTGCAGCACGAGTTCGACCATCTGAACGGCCTGCTCTACGTGGACCGGTTGATCCACCCCGAGAACCGCGGCGCCCAGAAGGCCGAACGACGCAACGGCTGGGGCGTTCCCGGTCTCACCTGGATGCCGGGGGAGGATCACCCCGAGGGCTGATCCGTGGGCGACGGGGAGTCGCCCGTGCGCGATTCGCGGTGCTGCGCGTACAGCCGCCGAGAGTCGGGCACCACGATCCAGGAGAGGAGTCCGATCGCGAGCAGCGCCGCGGTCACGCCGAAGCCCCAGCCGAAGCCCGCGGCGTCGATGATCGCGCCGACGATGAGCGGGCCGATGACCGCGCCGAGATCGGCGATCATCGAATAGGCGGCGATCACCGAGCCGCCCGAGCGCAGGCCGACCACATCGGCGAGCACCGCCTGCTGGCCGGGGTTCACGAACGCGGAACCGATGCCGGTGATGCACATGATCGCCACTGCGATCCAGAAGTTCGGAGATGCGGGGAAGACGAGGAAGCCCAGCGTGAAGATCGCCATGCCGATCACCAGGAGCTTCTTGCGACCGATCGAGTCGATCCAGCGCCCCGCCGGAATGATGAAGAAGGCGTTGCCTCCCGCGTAGGCGGCGAGGACCCAGGCGGCGAGGGTCGGATCCCCGGGGAACGCGAATGCGACGAAGAGCGGCACCGCGGTGACGCGCACCCCGTAGGTCGCCCAGCCGTACGCGAAGGTCGACGTGAGCAGGGAGCGGTACTGCGGAACGCGCAGCGCCTTGCCCATCGTGAGGCGTTCGGAGCTCTCGCGCGATCCGCCCCCCGTCGCGAGCTTGGAGTTGCGCAGCGAGAACCAGACCACCGCGATCGCGATCACCAGCGTGACGAAGTAGAAGACGAACGGCGCGCGAAGGCCGTAGCCGGCGACCAGCGCCCCGAACACGGGGCCGATGAGATTGCCGAAGAGGAAGCCCGCGGCGTTGATGCTCGCGACGCGGCCGCGCTGCTCGAGCGGACTGACCTTGATGATCAGCGCGGTCGCCGCGATCGTGAACATCGCCGAGCCGATGCCGCCGAGGGCGCGCAGGACGAGCAGCTGCGTGAAATCCGCGGCGAAGACGCACGCCGCGGTGGAGAGCGCGACGATGGTGAGCCCGCTGGCATGGGTGCGCCGTTCGCCGAAGCGAGTGACGAGCCAGCCGGCGGGCGGCGCCGCCACGAGGCGCATCAAGGCGAAGGCGCTCACGATCGCGGAGGCCCAGAAGTTCGAGACGCCGAACTCGGTCGCGAACTGCGGAATGGCCGGCGCCAGCACACCGTAGCCCATGGCGACGCAGAAACCCGCACCGACGAGAGCCCAGACCTCGAAGGGGAGCGGAGGCTGCTTCAGCTTCGTCTGCGAGGGGCGGGGCACTTCACGAGTCTAGCGGGGTTCGCGCCGTTCGAATTCGGGTAGTCTTCGCTGCATGGGAGTGGATCGGGGCCTGTCGCCCGCGGAGCTGGCGCGCGATCCGCGCATCGCCTCGCGCACGCTCTCCGTCGATCGTGTGCACGAGGTCGCGGGAACGCGTCGGCTCGCCGAGCTGCGACCCCGGAACACGAGGTTCGTGCCGATCGAGGCGATGCTCGAGCCGGCGTCTCGGCTCGCCGTGCTCCGCGACGCGGTCGAGGCGGGCGTGCGGGTGCTGCTGGTCGAGGGGGTCATCGCCGAACTGGGGCAGGCCCTCCACGCGGAACTCCCGGGGATCGTGATCCGTCTCGATGAGGGCGAGGGCGACGACACCGACGCGGGGCTGCACGGGATCCGGGTGAGCGAGCTGCTCCGCCTGCTGCTCAGACGGGATCCGGCGACGGTTCGGGCGTTCTCGGGCATGTCGGATCTGCACGCCCACTCCGACGCGCTGCGGCTGCTGGGCGAGGAGGCCGATCTCCGTCGCGCGGGGCTCATGCACCGCATCCTCTCGAATCCGAAGTTCCTCGCGTACGCGATCGTGTTCGTGTATTCGTCGCTGCGGGCGCTCGTGGTGACCTTCGTGCCCGAATTCCAGGGGAGCCTCTGGGTGCTGTGGTTCATCGATGTGGCAACGGCGATCCCCTACACGTGGGGCGTGCTGACGATGCTCTTCGCGCCGAGGCCGGCGGTCCGCCTGTGCGCGACGGCGGTGACGCTCGCGACATTCGCGGCGCCGTACGTCTACTTCTGGACGCAGGGGAGCGATTATCCCCCCTACGTCGCCGCGGTGATCGCGGCCCTGACACTGTTCAGCGTGCTGATCGAGCTGGCGAAGTTCGTGCAGGAACGAGCGCTGCGGGACCGCTACGTCAGTGCGACGCCGGCTCTTCGGACGCGCGATCGGCTCGCGGCATCAGCGTCCGCACCAGGCCGCTGACGATGAACCACGCGCCGGAGGCGATCCACACCCCGAGCACCCAGGGCGTCTGAGTGGGGTGTTCGACGACGAGCATCGTCGAGGTCGCGATCCACGCGATCGCCGCGAGCAGATTCAGCGTGCGGAACCGTCGAACGCGCAAGGGGTGGACGAAGGCGATCGGGGCCCAGGTGAGTGCGGCGATGACGAGCACGATGACGACATTGCCGACGGTGCTCAGACCCATGATCCACAGCGCGAGGGCGACGACGTTCCACGCCGCGGGGAAGCCGGTGAAGTAGTAGTCGCCGGTCTTCATCTGCGTGTTGGCGTAGCAGAACATCGAGGTCACGTTGATGACGATGAGCAGGGTGATGCCGAGCCCCCCGTCGCCGAGCAGGCCCGCGCGGTACATGAAGAGCGCGGGGATGAAGGTCCAGGTGAGATAGTCGATGATCGAGTCGAGGATCACCCCGTCGAACCGCGGGGCGTGGGTGCGCACCTCCGCCCGTCTCGCGAGGGTGCCGTCGACGCCGTCGACGATGAGTGCGACTCCGAGATAGAGCCACATGAGCTTGGGGCGGTCGTCGAGCAGGGCCAGCAGGGCCAGCGTCGCCCATACCACCCCGGTCAGGGTGAACGCGTGCACCGCCCATGCTGCTGCTGCTGCGCGTGTGCGGCGAGTTGGCATGATCCTTACGACTATAGACCGAGGACCGCTTTGGCGATGAAAAAATAGATGATGAGCCCCGTGGCGTCGACGAACGTCGAGATGAACGGATTCGAGAAGACGGCGGGATCGACCCGCACGGCCTTCGCGATCAGCGGCATGATGCCGCCGAGCGCCGCCGCGACCGTGCACACGCACAGGAGCGTCAGGCCGATGATGAGGCCGAGATGGAAGTCGAAGACAGCGGTCGCGATACCGAAGCCGAGCGCCCCGAGGAGGGCGCCGAGGGTGACGCCGACCCGCACCTCGCGACCGAGCACCCGGGCGATATCCTGCGGGCGGACATCGCCGAGCGCGAGCGCGCGAGTGACCGTCGTGGCCGCCTGGTTCCCCGTGTTGCCCCCCGTTCCGATCAGCAGCGGGACGAACAGTGCGAGTGCGGTGACGCGCGCGAGCTCGTCCTCGAAATGCGAGAGCACCTGCACGGTGAGCGTCGCACCGACCGCGAGGAAGAGCAGCCAGACGATCCGGGATCGCACCAGACTGAACACGGGAGTCGTGAAATAGGGGCGCCGCAGCGGCTCCACACCGCCCTGGCGCGCGGCGTCCTCGCTCTCGGCGTCCTCGAGGATGCGGATCGCATCGTCGATGGTGAGCACGCCGACGAGCCGGCTCTCGCTGTCGACGATCGGCAGGGCGAGATGCTTGGAGTCCGCGCAGCGGCGGGCGGCGAGCTCCGCTTCGAGGGTGGCCGGGACCGTCTCGGGCTCGCTCATGAGCGATTCGACCTCGACGCCGGGCTCGGCGCGCAGGAGGTCCCGGAGACTCACGACGCCCACGACGCGACGTTCGTGATCGATCACCGGAATCGTGTACACCGTCTCGGCGTCGTCGAGGTGGTTGCGCACCCGGGTGAGCGTCTGCTCGACGGTCCAGCTGCCGCGAGTGGTGAGGACCTCGGGGCTCATGCGGCGTCCGATGGCGTTCCTGGGGTATCCGAGCACGCTCGCGGTGAGCTCGCGCTCGCGCGGGGGGAGGCCGCGGAGCAGGCGCGTCGCGATCGCCGCTGGAAGCTCGTCGAGCAGCCAGACGCGATCGTCGGGATCGAGCCCGGCGAAGAGCGCCGCGACCTCGGCATCCTGGAGCGCATGGACGAGATCGCCCTGCAGCGCAGGCGGGACGGCCTCGAAGACCTCGAGAGCGCGCTGCTTCGAGAGCATGCGGAATGCGACCGCGAGCTCCCGCTCGGGCAGTCGCTCGAACACGGCGACGAGGTCGGGGACCGCCGCCTCGGCGAGGGCCTGCGCCAGATCGCGCAATTCGTTTCGAGCGATGTGCCGCTCGATGCGCGCGATCAGGCTGTCGAACTCCGAGACGATCCGGATGCTTTCGGTGACCATGGGTGGCTCCTTGCGCAGTGCGGGCGTCGTATCCGAGGCCCGGCGTCGTGTGCGCGCGCCGCGATCACGGCTGGAGCGAGGCTCTAGGCGATGATCGGCGAGGCGGGCGCGATGTCTGGCGATTGACTGCAACTGTCACTCGGCATGAGCGCATCACCTCGCTTTCGATGGGGTTTCATCGAATCTGAAACCGCCTCACTGTATCACTGCGCGGGCGCCGGCGCACCAGCGGCCGCCTCGCATCGAGTATCCTCATACGGTCGCCTCCGTAGCTCAGTGGATAGAGCAACGGCCTTCTAATCCGTCGGTCGCAGGTTCGAATCCTGCCGGGGGCACGGCATTCGCCGAAGCGCAGCTTCGTCGAGCCGTGCCGTCGCGCCACAGCGCG